>NZ_JBFAIV010000009.1:284208-290205 GCF_040654875.1 Streptomyces sp. NPDC050610
CGGCGGAAGGTGTGACTCCGCCCACCGCCGCCGAACTCCTCGGCTTCGCACGGCAGATCGCCGACGACGCCGCGCTGGTGGCCTCGCTGCCCCTCGACCCCGAAGGCCGCACGTGGATGCGGCTGGAGGGGCCGGGCGGCAGCGAGGCGTGGCTGATCGGCTGGCCGCCGGGGACCGGCACCGGCTGGCACGACCACGGCGGCTCGCACGGCGCGTTCGCCGCGGCGGCCGGTGAACTGACCGAGCAGTCCCTGGCGGCCCAGCTGCCCACCGAGGGCTGGAAGACCCTCGAACTGGCGGACGGCGTCGACCGCCGCCGCCGGCTCTCGGACGGCCGCGGCCGGGCCTTCGGCCCGCACCATGTGCACCAGGTGTTCAACGCGTCCGAGGACCGGCACGCGGTGTCGGTGCACGCGTACTATCCGCCGCTGCCGCTCATGCGGCGCTATAGCCGCACGGGCCCGCTGCTGCGGCTCGAACAGATCGAGCGCGCCGAGGAATGGGCGTGATGAACGGGCGCGGCGCACCGGCGTGACGAACGGGCATGGGAGCGGACACGGGGAGTGGGCGGGGGGGGAGCCGGCATGGCAAGCGACACGAGGAGTGGGCATGAGGAGTGGGCATGACGGTCGATGAACTGCTGGCCGAGGCGCGGGCCGCACTGAACCGGCTCGATCCGCACGAGGCCGCGGCCGTCCGCGACAGCGGCGGACTGCTGGTCGACATCCGCTATGCGGCGCTGCGCGACCGGGACGGCGTCATCCCCGGCGCCCTGATCGTGGAGCGCAACGAACTGGAATGGCGCCTCGACCCGACGTGCGACCACCGCGCGGCGGAGGCCGTCGGCCATGACCTGCGCGTGGTCGTGATCTGCAACGAGGGGTACGCGTCGAGCCTGGCAGCCGTCAGCCTGCGACGACTGGGTCTGCGCCACGCGACGGACCTGACAGGCGGCTTCCAGGCTTGGCGGGAGGCTGGACTGCCGGTGGAGGGGGTGGGGGTGGGGGCCGAAGCGGGCGAGGGGCGGTAGCCCTGCCCGGCCGGCTGCCCGGCTGCCCGGCTGCCCGGCTGCCCGGCTGCCCGGCTGGCTTACGGTACGGGGTCGGGGCGGTACGGGCGGCTGGAGCGGCGCGTATCCGCCGGGAAAGCACCGCCCGTACTCCCCTGCCCCGCCGTCACTCCCTCACCGTGGCCGCCTCGGCGGAGCACGGCCTGAGCGCTGTCCGGCCCGGCAGGGCGGTGGCCGCGAGGGCGAGGAGAGCGGCGACGCCGACCACCAGCGCGTACACCACCGGCAGCACCGACGGCGACGCCTCGCCCGTCATGCCGAGGCTGAACGCGGTCAGGTCGGCGAGCGCGATCCCGCTGCCGAGTACCGCCGCCAGCAGCAGTACGGCCGCCGCTTCGACGCACAGCATCCGCAGGACCTGACGGCGGGTCGCCCCGCCCAGCCGCGGCAAGGCGAACTCGCGGACGCCCTCCGAGGTGGACATCGCCAGGGTGTTGACGACCGCGACGGCGGTGAACGTCAGGACGAGCCCCATGGCGAGGTTGTCGACCTCGGCGTTCGACTCCTGTTGTGCGGACTGGAGCCGCACGGAGTCGGCAGCGGGGACGACCCGTACGCCGGGGAAGCCCCGGACTGCCGCGGTGAGCTGGGATCGGGTGCCGGAGGACTTGACCCAGACCTCGCGGGCGAGGGGGTTGTCGACGTGTCGGGACAGCAGTGCGTGGGACACCGTCAGGTCGCCGAACCCCAGGCCGTCGGCGCAGACGGCGGCGACGGTGAGGGGTGACGGGCGTTCCGTCGCCGAGCGTCGCCCCGAGGCTGTCGCCGAGGTTCAGGCCGAGGTCGCCGGCGGCGCGTTCGCTGACCGCGACGCGGTCAGCGCCGAACCACGCACCCCAGAGCCACCCACGCCGGAGTTACACATTCCGAAGCCCCCGTCCCAGAATCACGCGCCCCAGAGCCACTCGTCCCAGAACCACCCATCCGGAGCTACGAGCCCCCGAAGCCAAGCGGCCTGGGCCTACGCGTCCCCGGTGCCAGGCGTCCCCGATGCCAGGCGTCCTCGGACTACGCTTCGGGCAGGTGGTACTCCAGCAGCTCAGGGTCCTCGCCCTCCTCCTCCAGCGCCCTGCGCACCACCCTCAGGGCAAGGCCCTCCGGGTATCCCTTGCGGGCCAGCATCCCGGCGAGACGCCTGATCCGCTTCTCCCGGTCGAGGCCGCGGCTCGCACGCAGTTTCCGCGCGACGAGCTCGCGGGCGGTGCGCTCCTCCTGCTCGGCGTCGAGCTGCCCGACGGCCTCGTCGATGAGCGCGGTGTGCACCCCTTTGGTGCGCAGCTCGCGTGCGAGGGCCCGGCGGGCGAGGCCCCGGCCGCGGTGCCGGGACTCCACCCACGCCTCGGCGAACGCCGCGTCGTCGATCAGCCCGACGTCCTCGAACCGGGACAGCACCTCCTCCGCCACGTCCTCGGGGATGTCGCGCTTGCTCAGGGCGTCCGCGAGCTGCTTGCGGGTGCGCGGTGATCCGGTGAGCAGCCGCAGGCATATCGCCCGTGCCTGCTCGCCTGGGTCGCGCGGCGCCTCGCCCCGGCCCCCCGGCCCGCCGTCCTCCGCGCCGGAGTCCAGCGCCGCGTCGGGGCCCTGCGCCGTGCCACCGCCCGCACGGCTGCCGGTCCCCCTGCCCGTACGGCCGGCGCCCCCGCGTCCGCCCGTACGTCTGCCGCCCGCGCGGCTCCGGCCGAAGCTCCCTTCCCGCTCCCCTTCCCCGTCACCCGGCAGATCGCCCGCGCCGGGGCTGTCCGGCCAATCGGTTCGCCGTGTCATGGGCTAGCTCTTGGCCGCCGCCGTCTTGGCGGCCTTGGCTCCGGCCTTCGTCGCCGGGGCCGGGACGGACTTGGCGGCGTCGCCTGCCGCCGCGCCGGCCGCGTCCGCGCCGGGCTCGGCCGAAGGCTCCTCGGGCTTCACGCCCACGCCCAGCTTCTCCTTGATTTTCTTCTCGATCTCGTTGGCGAGGTCGGGGTTGTCCCGCAGGAAGTTGCGGGCGTTCTCCTTGCCCTGGCCGAGCTGGTCGCCCTCATACGTGTACCAGGCGCCGGCCTTGCGGACGAAGCCGTTCTCGACGCCCATGTCGATCAGGCCGCCCTCACGGCTGATGCCGTGCCCGTAGAGGATGTCGAACTCGGCCTGCTTGAAGGGCGGCGCGACCTTGTTCTTGACGACCTTGACACGGGTGCGGTTGCCGACCGCGTCGGTGCCGTCCTTGAGGGTCTCGATACGGCGGATGTCGAGCCGCACCGAGGCGTAGAACTTCAGCGCGCGGCCACCGGTCGTGGTCTCCGGGGAGCCGAACATCACGCCGATCTTCTCGCGGAGCTGGTTGATGAAGATCGCGGTGGTCTTGGACTGGTTGAGCGCACTGGTGATCTTGCGCAGCGCCTGGCTCATCAGCCGGGCCTGGAGACCGACGTGCGAGTCGCCCATCTCTCCCTCGATCTCCGCACGGGGCACCAGGGCGGCGACGGAGTCGATGACGATCAGGTCGAGGGCGCCGGAGCGGACCAGCATGTCCACGATCTCCAGCGCCTGCTCGCCGGTGTCCGGCTGGGAGAGGATGAGATTGTCCGTGTCGACGCCGAGCGCCTTGGCGTACTCCGGGTCGAGCGCGTGCTCCGCGTCGACGAAGGCGACCGTGCCGCCGGCCTTCTGCGCGTTGGCCACGGCGTGCAGCGTGAGGGTCGTCTTACCGGAGGACTCCGGGCCGTACACCTCCACCACGCGGCCGCGCGGCAGGCCGCCGACGCCGAGCGCGACGTCGAGTGCGGTCGACCCGGTGGGGATGATCTCAATGGGCTCGTTCGGCCGGTCACCGAGACGCATCACGGCGCCCTTGCCGAATTGCCGTTCAATCTGTGCGAGCGCGGCGTCTAGCGCCTTCTCGCGGTCGGTACCTGCCATGGGTTCCACCCGATTTGCTTGAGTCGATCGCTTCACGTCCACGACGCTAACGCCTGCCACTGACAATCGGCCCTGACGTCGTGCCGCCCTGTGGATAACTCGGCCGGGACCGTCCCGGCAACCAGGGCCGGAACCCCTATAAGAATGGTTGTTCGATTTCGGTGTCAAGCGCACCACGCCGCCCGGAACGGCGGGCTCGGCGGCGGGCTCGGCGGCCGGAGCAGCCGGGTTCAGCCCTCGTCATCGCGGTCGTCGGACGGCAGATCGCCCCGACCGTCAGGTGGCAGATCGCCCCGACCGTCAGAGGGCGGATTGCCCCGACCGTCAGGCGGCGGGTTCCTGCGCAGGGCGCGACGCACCCGCCCCGTCGGCACGCGGCGCCGGCGGTCGGGCAGCCGCGCCTCGTCCGTGATCTCGTAGCGCCTCACATACGTGCCGAGGAACGCCTGCAGCGTCGCGGTCGCCGGAATCGCGATCAGCGCGCCCACCGCCCCCAGCAGCGCGGTCCCCGCGACCACCGACCCGAAGGCCACGGCCGGGTGGATGTCCACGGTCTTCGCGGTGATGCGCGGCTGCAGCACGTAGTTCTCGAACTGCTGGTACACCACGACGAAGCAGAGCACCCACACCGCGTACCAGGGGTCCACCGTGAAGGCGATCAGCATCGGCAGCGCGCCCGCGAGGTAGGTGCCGATCGTCGGGATGAACTGCGAGACGAACCCCACCCAGATCCCGAGCGCCGGGGCGTACGGCACGCCCAGGATCTGCAGCAGTATGTAGTGGGCGACGCCGGAGACCACGGCCATGAGGGCGCGCGAGTAGATGTAGCCGCCGGTCTTGGCGACCGCGAGGTTCCAGGCGCGCAGCGCCTCCGCCTGGCGGCCGGGCGGCAGCACGGAGCACAGTGCGCGCCGCAGCCGGGGCCCGTCAGCCGCGAAGTAGAACGAGAACAGCAGCACCGTCAGGATCCGGAACAGGCCCCCGAGCACGGTCGCGGAGACGTCGAGCACGCCGCTCGCGCTGTTCTGCACGTACTTCTGCAACCAGTCCGAGTGCAGCAGGCTGTCCTGGACCTGGACCCGGTTCAGGCTGGTCTTGAAGGTCTTGTTGACCCAGCTGATCACCGAGTCGAGATAGGAGGGGAAGTCGTCGACCATGTTGGAGATCTGGTCGGCGAGCATCGAGCCGAGCAGCGCGAAGAAACCGGCGGAGACGATGACGACCCCGAGGAAGACCAGGCCGGTGGCGAGGCCGCGGCGCATGCCGCGCGCGGCCATCCGATCCACCGCCGGCTCGACCGCGAGCGCGAGGAAGAACGCGATCAGGATGTTCAGCAGCAACCCGATGAGCTGGTGAAAGGCCCAGCTGGCGAGCTGGAAGCAGGCGAAGAGGACCAGCGCGAGCGCCATGGCTCGCGGCAGCCAGCGAGGCATACGGGAGCCGGGCGCGGGCGGCCGGCGGTCATCCTGAGCGGTCTCATCTGTCGGGGCCACGGGGGCCAGTCTGGCCCATCGGCCGCGGTGTCCCCGCGCTGCCCCGCGGCTCAGCGCTTGTCGTGGGGCACGTCCATCGAGACGCACACCGCGCGCCACACGTCCTTGGCGCTCCAGCCCGCGGCGAGCGCCTCGTGCACAGTCCGCCCCCCGAGCTCCGCCATCACGTGATCGCGCGCGAAGGAGTCGGCGTAGCCCTCACCGAAGTGATCCGCCATCCGCTGCCAGAAGATCGTCAGCCGCATCCGTTCCGCTCCATGCCCCTCTGCCCCGCTGTCGTCCGCAGCTCACACCGCTGTACGGCCACCGCGCCCGTTCCCGTCCGGCGCCCCTCGCGCGGACCCCGCGCCCGTCGCCGCTCGGTATCCCTTTGTACGGGCCTCCGCACCCGCTCACGCCACCGGCCCCTCCGCACCGTCCTGATATCAGGACGGTGGCATCAAGACGGTGGTGTCAGCGGTTGGTTTCCTTCTCGTACGCCTTGATGACCTCGTCCGTCGGACCGTCCATCAACAGCTCGCCCCGCTCCAGCCACAGCAC
>NZ_JBFAIV010000010.1:0-132063 GCF_040654875.1 Streptomyces sp. NPDC050610
CTACTCCGTCGACACCAAGGGCGACAACCCCCAGTTCAACTGGAACGAAGCCGACGTCCTGAACTGGAACACCAAGAAGCCCTACAACTTCTGACGCCCGCCAGTCCATGTCGCCGCGCCATACGACTCGCCTTCTCAAAGCCGACCCTGGCCCACCGACCCCGACAAGAGCCACCAGAAACGGCCTAGCCCTGAGGCTCCCGCCTTAGGTATCGCTCCCAAATCTGGGCCTTCCGGTAAGGGCCATCCCCACTGCTTTCGTGCTGAGGCTCGTCGAAGGTGACCCAGTACACCAGCTCGCCTTCCCGCGCGTTGGCCTGCTGAGCCGGCTCGGGGGCGCCGAGATCGTCAATCGTCCCCTGGAACTCCTTCTGCCACGGTCCGTTCCACGAGGAATCGCGAATGACCGTTACGCGAGTGCCGGGGGGCATGGAGCCTGGCGGCCACTCGTCGCTCAAGGGGCGGCCAAGAATGTGCTCGACGGCTCTTCTGTCTCCAGAACCTGACCAGTTTGGGCCGGCGTAGGCGGCTTCGGGCAGTTCCGGACAGACCCGCTCGTCGTCGCGGACCTGCTGCCATCCCGTTTCGCCCCGAGCCCGGCCCGACGTCGTCGTCGTATCCATAGTGACCATCATCCCTGCCGCTGCTGTTCTTCCGCCGGCGGCAGCCTCCTGCCGACAGCGGTGTGAGCAGGGCGGACGGTCGAAGGCCCACGTCAACGCCGATGCCGGACGCTGCTGGCTCGAACTCGGCGCCCCATCGTGCCGACACCGCTCTCGACACCGGGGCCACGTGCTGCATCGGCCTCGACTCCACACTCATCCGCCGCCTGGACCACCGACCCGAACAGCCGATGACCGAACTGCGCGAGTACGCCCGGCAGCGACCCTCCGGATGATCCGGCCGGTGGAGTTTTCCCCGCCGAACCGGCGCGCCTCTCCGCAACACTCCGCATCAGCCCTCATGCCGTCCGGGCACGGACGACGATCAGCCAAATCCTGAACGGTGCACGCAGGGCGTAGGGGGCAGGGTATGCCGTAGGCACCCATCAGGTAGTCGCGGTCAGGCCAAGGTTCCGATTTCGCAAGGCGCGCCGCACTCACCTGTCATGACGACTTTCCGATGACAGTCCGTTTATGGGTTGCCGCAGGTCAAACAGACCGAGACGTTCAGGTGTTCGGTTCGTCGATGATGTTTGGCCAACCGTTTTCAACTCCGTTGCCGCCCGTCCGGCGGCAGGCAATGATCACCTCAACGTAGCGGGGCGGGCACCGACTGCTCGCCGAGTGAACCCACAGAACACGTCACGCTGTCCAGCGCCCGCCCCAAACATCCAGGCGTGCGTGGCGATCAACTTCCAGCCGGACGACTGCACCGTCTGGTGGAGCGACCGCTGACCCCAGCTGACCCGACACGGCATCTGATGCGGCACGGCAGCTGACCTGACACGGCGGGGGCGGTCCCAAGCACCGCCCCCGCTCGGCCCACCGGCAACTGCGGTGGGATGCGCACTATGGAGACCGGGGCTTCGCGGAACATGAATGAACCTGTGCTGCGGGTGAGAGGGCTCAGCCACGCTGTGGGAGAGCGGCGGCTTTTCGAGTCGCTGGGCCTGGAAGTGCAGGCCGGCGAATCGGTGGCGATCACGGGGCCGAGCGGATCCGGGAAGAGCACTCTGCTTTCCTGCGTCCTGGGTCTGATCCGCCCCGGCACCGGTGCGGTCGAGGTCGCCGGCACGGACGTGACGGCCTTGCGCGGTTCGGCCCTGGCCCGGCACCGCAGTCGGCACATCGGCATGGTTTTCCAGTTCGGTGAGTTGCTGCCCGAACTGTCGCCCCTCGACAACGTCGCGCTGGCCGCCCTCCTGGCCGGCGTCCCGCGGTCGGCTGCCTACCGTCAAGCAGCCGCGCTTCTGGACGAGTTGGACGTCCCGGCGGCGTCGTCGAGTGAGCACATGTCGGGAGGAGAGCGCCAGCGCACCGCAGTGGCCCGGGCCCTCATCAACTCCCCGGCGCTGCTGCTCGCGGACGAGCCGACGGGCGCCCTGGACACCGGGACCCGGGACCGGGTGGCGGACCTCCTGTTCAGCATGCCCGCCCGCCACCGGTGCGGGCTCCTGGTCGTCACCCACGACGGGACCATCGCCCAGCGCGCCGACAGGACCCTCGCCCTGGGCGACGGCGCCCTGTCGGCGACGAACGGCAGTGGAACGGGCGTCCGGTGAAAGAACGTGGAGTCAGCGGACAACTGATGCGGGTAGGCCGGGCCGCCGACCGCAGGGCCGAGGCGGGGCGTGTCCGGTTCATCGCGCTCCTGGCGGCCACCGCCCTCCTCGCGCTGGGGATCGCCGCCATGCTGACCGCCCACGCGGGCTACCAGGGCCAGGCCGGGAGGGGAATCGCACGTAATCCGATCGCCCAGGAGGACCGCCCGGATCTGCCCGGCACAGCCCTCTGGGCAAAGTCCACCGACTCCGTACCCGGCAGTGGGTTCTTCTCCATCGTGTTCATCACGCCGCTGACGGCAGAGGCGCCGCTGCCTCCCGGGCTCTCCGCCTGGCCCGCCCCGGGAGAAGCCGTGCTCTCTCCCCGGTTGCGCCGGTTGGGGGCCGAAGACGGCATCGCCACACGGTACGGGCGTGCCACCGCGGAGATAGGCGACGCAGGCCTCCAGTCGCCTGACGAGCTGCTGGCCTACATCCGTCCGCGAGTCGCCCTGCCCGCGGGCAAGGCGACGAACATCGTGGGATATGGCCGTCCCGCGCACGCCTCGCCAGTCCGCTTGGGTCAGCTCGCCTACGCCAAGCCGGAGTGGACCTTCCAGATCATGCCGGGCGTGCTGGTACTGCTGCCCGTCGCGGTTCTTCTGGTGGTCGCCGCACGCTCCGGCTCCCACAGCCGTGACCGCCGGACCGCGTTGGTGAGCGCCCTCGGCGGCACGCCGCGCGCACGCGCCCTGATCGTCCTGGGCGAGGTCAGCCTGCCGGTCCTGGCCGGATCTTTGATCGCGGCAGCGGTAGTGGGCGCGTTCTGCACGACCGATGTGCGACTGCCCGGGACCGGTTTCGTCGTCTCCGCCGTCGATGTGCGCGCATGGTGGTGGGAGCTGCTGTTGGGCGTGGCGGCCTCCGCCGCAGTGGTCGTCGCGGCGTCCGTCGCCGCGAGCCGCCTCTCGCGCGCCACCGGGGGAAGCTCGCGCACCGCCGGGGGAAGCTCCCGCACCGCCGGGGGAAACTCGCGCACCGCCGGAGGAAGCTCCCGCACCGCCGGGGGAAACCGACCCACGGGCACCCGCCGGTCGCCGACTCGCTGGGCGGTCCTGTGCCCGGTCTTCCTGCTGATCGCCGTCCGCGGCCCGGACCTCTTCGCCGCGGGAACGCCCGCCAACGTCCTGATCAACTGGGTGGGCGCAGCGGCCACGCTGATCACTCTCCCGGCCGCCATCGCCGTCCTCATCGCCCGGCTCGGGCGCTTGATGAGCACCGCGGGCCGCCGGTTCGGCCGCCCCGGCCTCCTGGTGGCCGGCCACCGCGTGGCGGCCCACCCGGGCCCCACGGCCCGTATGACGGCAGCGGTGGTCGTCTCCCTCGGACTGCTCATCCAAGTCGTCGCATGGCAGGGTCTGTTCGGCGAGACCGCCCGGGCCGCGCAGGCAACCGTCGACCGGATCGGCAGCAGCGCTCTCTACATGCAACCAGGCGCCGCCACGCCCCAGCAGATGGAAGCCTTCGTACGCCGGCTGCCCTCCACGGAGCAGGCGGTACAGCTCATCAGCTCCGGCGGGCAGCCCACCACCACCCTTCAGGGCACGTGCCAGGGCCTGACCGCGCTCCGGCTCCCGTGCAGCCGACGGCCCGTCACGCTCAGCGGCGTGCCCAAGGACCCGCGGGTCCGCGAGATCATCGACTGGAGTGCATCCGGCAGCACCACCGTGGTCGTGCGCGAACTCACCCGGGCCGCCGCCCCGGCGACGTCAGACGCAGAGGGAATCCCACCCACCATTCTGGTCTCCGTGGACGGCCACGATCTTCCCGTTTCCGCACTGAAGCAACTGGCCTACCAGGTGTTCCCCAAGGGGGCCGCCATCAACACGGCAGGCGGGGAGTGGCTCGTGGCCGGTCAGCTCAAGCGGTCCCAGGGACTGTGGATCACCTTCTTCGGGTTCATCGGCATCCTCGTCCTGGCGGGCGCGTCCGTCATCAGCGGCACCGCCGAGTTTCTGCGCAACGGCCGCGCCCTCGCGCCCATCAGCGTCCTGTCGGGCAACCGGCGCGTCTACTGGAGCACCGCCGCCTGGAGCCTCCTCGTCCCCTTCGTCCTGGCCGGCAGCGCCGGCTGCCTGGTCGGAACATGGCTGGCCTTCCCCAAGACGGCCGACGGCTCCTCCTTCATCTCGGGGTCCTTCCTCGCCGCCTGCGCACTGGGCGTATCGGTGATGGGCCTGCTGGCCTGGGGGTGGGGCGCGAATGTCGCTGCCCGGCAGGCCGCAGCGTGGCGGCCCCGAGGCGACTGACCGACGGCGGGACGATCCAAGCTCGGCACCCCATGGCGAGGTCGGCGCCCGAGACCGCCGTGGCTCCCCGGGCACCGCCGCCGAGAGGACGAGCGAGGGGACGCCGCCGCCGAGAGGACGAACAGAAGAAGCGCCGCCCGCGAAAGGAAGAGGACTGAGCAAGCGCTTAGAAAAGAGGCCCGCATCACAGTGCGCGGGCAGTGACCCCGGCGGTACGGACGGGTAACTTCCCCAGAGGCCCGTCCGTCGCCAGGCCGCCGCGCCGCACGAGGCGCTACGCGCCGGCATACCTTCTCGCCGCTGGAGCCGTGATGCCCGAAGCCGTGATCGTCTCGACCGCCCGCTCCCCCATCGGCCGCGCCGCCAAGGGCTCCCTCAAGGAACTGCGCCCCGACGACCTCACCGCCACCATCATCGGCGCCGCCCTCGCCAAGGTCCCCGAACTCGATCCCCGCGACATCGACGACCTCATGCTCGGCTGCGGCCTCCCCGGCGGGGAACAGGGCCACAACCTCGGCCGCATCGTCGCCGTGCAGATGGGCATGGACCACCTCCCCGGCTGCACCGTCACCCGCTACTGCTCGTCCTCCCTCCAGACCTCCCGGATGGCGCTGCACGCCATCAAGGCGGGCGAGGGCGATGTCTTCATCTCGGCCGGCGTCGAGACGGTCTCCCGTTTCGCCAACGGCTCCTCCGACGGCATGCCCGGCACCCACAACCCGCTCTTCGCCGACGCCGAGGCCCGCACCGCCACCCGCGCCGAGAAGGGCGGCGAGGACTGGCACGACCCCCGCGAGGACGGCCTCGTCCCCGACGCCTACATCGCGATGGGCCAGACCGCCGAGAACCTGGCCCGCCTCAAGGGCGTCACCCGCCAGGACATGGACGAGTTCGGCGTCCGTTCCCAGAACCTCGCCGAGAAGGCCATCGAGAACGGCTTCTGGGAGCGGGAGATCACGCCCGTCACCACCCCCGACGGCACGGTCGTCAGCAAGGACGACGGGCCCCGCGCGGGCGTCACCCTGGAGGGCGTGCAGGGCCTGAAGCCCGTCTTCCGCCCCGACGGGATGATCACCGCGGGCAACTGCTGCCCCCTCAACGACGGCGCCGCCGCCCTCGTCATCATGTCCGACGCCAAGGCCCGCGAGCTCGGCCTCACCCCGCTCGCCCGCATCGTCTCGACCGGCGTCTCCGCCCTCTCCCCCGAGATCATGGGCTACGGGCCGGTCGAGGCCAGCAAGCAGGCGCTGCGCCGGGCCGGCCTGTCCATCGGCGACATCGACCTCGTCGAGATCAACGAAGCCTTCGCCGCCCAGGTCATCCCCTCCTACCGTGACCTCGGCATCGACCTCGACCGCCTCAACGTCAACGGCGGGGCCATCGCCGTGGGTCATCCCTTCGGGATGACCGGAGCCCGCATCACCGGCACGCTCGTCAACTCCCTCCAGTTCCACGACAAGCAGTTCGGCCTGGAAACCATGTGCGTAGGCGGCGGCCAGGGCATGGCCATGGTCCTCGAACGCCTCAGCTGAGCTGCGACGACAACACCGGCCGACGGCGAGGCGCGAGCGGCCCGCGGACGCGGGCCGCTCCGGTGCCCGCGCGGGACCGGACCGCCACGCAGCGCGACCATCGGTCCGAGCGCCCGGCGCGCGCCCCGGAGTGCGCGCGAATCTCCCCCAGGATGTGACCAATCTCCTGGGGGATTTCTATCTACGCAGGTCAGCGTGGTTGAAAGGCGAACGTCCCGGACCTACGGCCTGTCCGGTTCGTGACGTTATGCACTGACGACGAGGGGCAGACCCCGCAAAGCTGAGGTAGGAATTCGGGGGATCTATAGCAACCGGGAGTCGTCAGTGAGCGCCATGTCCCTTGCCCTGCTGCTGGCAGCGGCCACCGCGACGGCCGCCGGCGCCGCCGCCCTGCACACCACCCGCGGGCTGCGCCGCCAGATCGCCGCCCTGCGCGACGAATTGGCGGCCACCGCCGCCGACCGGAGCGCCGCCGCCGCGGTGCCCGCCGCCCGCGCCACGCCCACCGCCGAGATACGCGCCGCCGTGACCGAGGCGCTCGCCGAGGAGCGCGAACGCGAACTCGCCGAGGCCCGCGCCTTCTGGGCCGCCCAGGAGGCACGCGACGCCGCCGACGCGCCGACGATGCTCGGCCTCGCCGGGCTCGGCGACGACCCCCAGCCGGAGAACACGCTGTACGTGCCCCGCCAGACCGACTTCGCCGGCCTGGAACCGCTGGTCGACGCCGAACTGATCGAGGCCGAGGCGCTCGACGCCGCGGCCGCCGAATCGGAGGCCGCCGACTCCCCGGAACTGGCCGCCGCGCGCCGCCGGCACCCCTCGCACCCGGACTTCAGCCCCGTTCCGGCCATCGGCGACCACGACCGCACCGTGGGCCGCCTCGCCGAACTCGCCGACGCGCGCGTCCCCCTCGCCGACGTACGCCCCGGCCCGCTGGGCACCCTCGACGTGTACGTCTTCACCGACGGCACCACCGTCTGCATGACCCCCGGCCACCGAGAGACCGCCGAGCGCCTGGCCGACGCCCTCCGCTCGGGCGACACCCCGGTCCTGCTCGGCGGCTCCGGCGTCTCCGGCGCGTACGCCCTGACCTTCGGCTGCGGCGGGGAGAGCGTCTACGTCCTGGCGGACCGGGTCATCGCGTCCCTCTGACGCCGAGCGCCGACGGGGCGGCGCCCGCCTGAACGCCCTCTGCGGCCCACGATCCGCGTCAGCGGCCCGCGATCGGCATCAGCGGCCCGCAGTCCTCGATCCGCGACAGCAACGGTCCTCAGCGCCGCTGTCCGCAGCCAGGAGCCGCTCTCAGGACCACCGCCGACCGGCAGGAGCCCCGCCCACCCGGCAGGGCCGAGCGCCCGGTCTGTACGTACGCCCCCGGCGAGCCCCCGGCGGTAGGCGGCAGCCCCGGTAACAGGCAGCCCCTTGAAAACGCGACTGGCGCAACCGCCCCGGCCGCCCCGGCTCACAGAGCCCGGAGATCCAGCAGGCCGAGCGCCTCTCCATCTCAACCCGCCCTCATCGGAGACGCACCCCCGATCAGAGGCACGCCCCGATCACGGGCGCAGCCCGATCAGGGGCGCAACCCGACCGCGAGGTGCAGCCCGACCAGAGGGCGGGGGCCCAACCAAGCGGTGCGACCCCGATCAAGGGCACAGCCCCAACCAGAGGGCGCAGCCCAACTCAAGGGGCAGGGCCCCACTCACGGGGCGTACAGCCCCCATCAGGGCGTGCAGCCCCACCAGGGGGCGTGCGAGGCCCCCACCGCAGGCGCAGCCCCACCGCAGGCCGCAGCCGCGGCCCCCTCCGCAGGCACGGCCCCCACCGCAGGTGCGGCCTCAGAGGCCGCACCGTTTGGCTGCGGCCTCGACGCTGGCGAGGGCGTCCTCCACCTCGGCGGCAGGGGCGCCGCGGAGCGCCTCCACGGCGTCGTGTCCGGCGACAGCCACCTGGTCGGCGGCGGCGAAGAGGCCCGCGTCCGGCATGTCGCGCGGGCCCGGGGAGTCGGGTTCCTCCAATCTCCTGGCGCGTTCGGCGAGTTCGCGCGCGAGCTCCAGCCCCTCGGCGGCGGCTCCCCTGCTCAGCCGGGACTGCGGCAGGGCGCGCAGCCGGTCGGCGAAGGAGTCCACGGCTGTCAGCAGAGACGTCAGATCATCCACGGCGTGAGCCTATGCGCCGCCCGCCGACTGTTGCCAACGCCTGAACACTCAGGCACGGTGACATGAAGGACCAGCATTCGACGCGTCCGGAGGCGCCGATGTCCCACGTCTTCTCCGACGAGACTCACCGGAACCTGCTCTCCCACATCCCCCATTGCACGGGCCGTGAAGTCGCCGACTGGCTGCGCACGGTAGACGAAGGCCCCGCTCTCTTCCGCTTCGAGGAGAAGGTCAGTTGGCTGCGCGGCGAGCACAACCTCGCGTACGGCCACGCCAAAGCGATCATTCATGAGTACGACCTCCGACGGGCCGCTCGGAAGCTGCTCTAGCGGCGGCCACCTCCCCCGACAACGCCGAAGGGTCCGTGAAGGCAGTGCCTTCACGGACCCTTCCGGCTTCGGGCGGGGTGGCCGCCGCAGGCGCCTCTCCCGGCGGACGCCGCCGGTCACGGCACCGGTTGCCTAGTTGTCGTTCAAGATCGCGATCAGTCGCAGCATCTCGGTGTAGATCCACACGAGGGACAGCGTCAGGCCGAAGGCCGCCAGCCAGGACTCCTCGCGCGGAGCGCCGTACCGGATGCCGTCCTCGATCTGCTTGAAGTCCAGCGCCAGGAAGGCGGCGCCCAGCAGCACGCCGATGATGCCGACCACGATGCCCAGGCCGCCGGTGCGGATGCCGAGGCCGTCGCCGCCGCCGAAGACGCTGAACAGCAGGTTCACGGCCATCAGCAGGACGAAGCCGATCGCCGCGGCCATCACGAAGCGGTAGAACCGCCGGTCGACCCGGATGAGCCGGGTCTTGTACGCGATGAGCACGCCGACGAAGACGGCCATGGTGCCGAGGACCGCCTGTACGGGGGCGCCGTCGGCGAGGTAGTTGAACGCCTTGCTGATCACGCCGAGGAACAGGCCCTCGAAGAGCGCGTACCCGATGATCAGCGCGGGCACCGGCTTCGCCTTGAACGCCTGGATGAAGCCCAGGACCATCGCGACGAGCCCGGCGGCCGCACCGGCGCCCCAGGGCAGGTTCATGGTCCAGGCCGCGACCGCGGCGACGACGACCACGCCGAGCGTGATGCCGGTGCGCGTGACGACGTCGTCCATCGTCATCCGGCCGGTCTGCGCCGGCGTCTGCGGGGCGCCGGTCTGGAGGTCCTGCTGCCCTGCGGCGTACGGGTTGTTCGCGTACGGGTTGCCGCCGGCGTACGGGTTCGCGGTGGGGGCCCCGGCCTGCGGCGCCGCGTTGAAACCGGCGTAGCCGCCACTGTCGCGGCTGAACCCCCGTCGCGAGAAGACCGGGTTGCTGCTCCTCATCTCACTCCTCCGTGGCCACCCTGCGCGGCCTCGCGGTCAAGGGTAATAGGTGGGCAAAGAAATAGTTCTACTGCTTGGGGACGATCTTTTCGTCCCTGTCGACATCTGTACGGGAAAACGCGGCCGACGGCCACTGAGTTCCCGCGGCCCGCCCGTCACCCCCGCTGGTCAGGCCCCCGTCACCGGTACGGCGCCGGGCCGGTCTGCTACGTACCCCCGACCGCGTACGCCCAACCGCGCACGGACCGGCGCCGCCCACCGGCACCGGCCGCGCGGAACACGGAACCGGCCGCGCGGAACACGAAAGCGGACCGGTCAGCCGGCGGTCGCGTCCGCCGCCACCGAACGGGCGACGTCGCGATGGGCCTCGTGCTCGGCGAGCCGGGCGGTGAGGGCGGCATGGACGTCGTCGTACGTATCGGGGCCGAGCGGGAGGCGGAGCGGGGCCGCGTCGGAGTCGACGAGGCCGATCATCGCGTCCGCGATCTTCTCCCCGCTGTTGGGCACCGGGAAGGTCCCGTCCGCGAACGACCGCCGGGTCTCGGCGGCGGGCGTGTGCTCGTACGCGGGCAGGGCGGGCGCGGTGTCGAGCGAGGTGCCGAACCCGGTGGGCGTCGCGCCCGGCTCGACGATCGTCAGGGCCACGCCGAGCGGCGCGATCTCGCGGGCCACCGTCTCGCAGAAGCCCTCAATGCCCCACTTGGAGGCGTGGTAGTAGCCCATGCCCGGATAGGTCGTCTGCCCGCCCGCCGTGGACACCTGGAGGACCCGCCCCCGGCCCTGGGCGCGCAGATGCGGGAGGGCGGCGCGGATGACATGGACGGAGCCGAGCAGGTTGGTGTCGATGACGCGCCGTATCTGCTCGTCGGACGCCTCCTCCACGGACGCGAGGAGCCCGTAGCCGGCGTTGTTCACGACGACGTCGATCGTGCCGAGGGCGTCGAACGCCTCGTCCACGACGCTCCGCACTCGCCCCGCGTCCGTGACGTCGAGCCCGGCGGTCCAGAGCCGGTCGCCGTACGTCGCGCGGAGGCCGTCCAGGGCCTCGGGGCGGCGGAGCGTGGCGGCGACGCGGTCGCCGCGGGCCAGGAGGCGTTCGGTGAGCAGCCGCCCGAAGCCGGAGGAGGTGCCGGTGATGAACCAGGTGGTGGTCATGGAGTTCCCTTCACTGCTGGGTCGTCGGTGCGGTCGGTGTCGGCCGGGTCGTCTGGATCGTCCGGGTCGGCTGGGTCGTCTATGCCGTCGTGCCGTGTCGGCACGATGCTGCGGTGTCGTGGTGCCGCGCCGTGGCCGCGATTTCGAATTGGCTTGAAGCCGCGCGCTCGCGGTCCGAGCGCGTCGGCGAGTGCCCCTCGGCACCATCAGCCGCATCCGGGCCGGTCGCCCGGGCCGCATCCGCCGGGCGGCGGTCGGCCCCCGGGCGTCGGGGCACGGAGACAGATGACGGGAGTCGGCCGACACGGGGGAGCTCTTGCTGTGAGGGGTACTGGCCGGGATCCCCACCGCACCCTGTACGCAGCCCCGGGCTGCGGGGCGAATCTCGCCCCCTTCGGATTCCTGCGGGAAAGCACCCGTACGGCCGGGAGTTGTCGAATCTGATTGGTGAACTGTCGACCCGCAGCGCCGTCTTCCGCGTGCTGTGGAGGTCACACGACGTCCATGTCTTCCGCGAGTGGACGAAGCGCTTCCGCTATTCGCTCGTCGGCGACCTGGAACGCGACGGCCCGAGCGTCCTGGCTCTACAGCGCGACCTCGAATTCCGCGGCCGAGGACGGCCTGAAACCGCCGGCCAACTGGTCCACCACGACCGGAGAGAGACAGGGCCGGGAATAGGAACGGGGCGAGGTCACCACGATGTGAAACGGACGGTCGCGAACACGGCGGCGACCACCGGGAGTTCCGGCGTATCCAATAGAGAGAATACGGCTCCCGTTCCGCCCCCGCTCCGGCGGCCGGGCCGAACTACGGCGCTGATCTGGGATAATGGCAGCGGCCATCGCAGTCGGCGAGCCATCGACTTCGCCGACCGGGCTCCGCATGGGTAAGGGAGAGAGTCTTGCACGCCCCTCACATATCTGAAAATGTCTGGTGGATTATCGCCGTCATCATGACGGCCCTCCTCCTCGCCGCCTGGCTGCCCATACTGCCGAATGCCAAGTCCCGGAGCCAGTTCTCCGCCATCCCCCTCCTCGGGGTGCTCTTCCTGTCGACGATGGCAAAGCTGCGCGGGCACGACCTCACAACGCTTCTCTCGACGTATTCCACCGTGCTTCTCGCGTTCACTATCAGCGCCATAGGGCGTCGCGCAGACATACGAGTGGCGGTACGTCAGGGTGAGGACCCGCTGGGTACTCCGGCCAGTGAATCAGAGCCGGCGACCAGGAGAATAACGATACAGATCCTCTCCGCCTGCGCCGTGTCATTCGCCCTGTGGACGTGGCTCAAGTACGGCCAGTAATTCCTCATGAAACACGCCTCCGTCACGGTCGATAACGGTCCGCACCGGAGGCGTTTCGCATTCAGCGGCTGAAAACTTGAAAAGGGTCAGCTCCAGGTGAAGATGTACCGGCCGCCCGACGGGGTGCAGGCGTAGCTGTGCAGCATCCCCATCTGAGCCATGGTGTTGCCGTAGGTCTGGCACTCCCGGAGGGAACCGAACGGCACATTCTGCCGGGGAGTGTCCGTGACGCGCACAACGGTGGAGTGACTGGGCTCCAACGACGCCGCGGAGGCGGAACCCGCCCCGGTCAGCGTCACCGCGGCGGCGGAGAGAGCGGCGAGGGCCAGGGCGGATCGCTTGGTCCACGTGCGCATGGTTTCTCCTTCTGAGTGACCTCGATAATCCGCCGCGCCACCTGCGCCCGACGCCGCGCCGCGACGTAACGGCACAGGCACACAGCGTCACGCCATGCTATGCCGCTGCCGCTGGGGCGGATATGCGCCTGACTGCCCACCTGTTGGTCAAACACTGCTCGCAACGATCGCCGCTACGGCGTTACTTGCCTTCCCGCTGGCCCCATCGGAGCGGATTCCAGCGCCCTTCGCGCACCCGCCCCGGGCGTACGCTGGATGAAGAGGTAGGTGACGTGATGTCTTCAGAACTGGCGGACAACGTACGGAACCATCGACGGCGCGCGGGCTTCAGCCAGGAGCGGCTGGCCGAAGCTGCCGACGTCTCCCCCGCACTCGTCCGCAAGGTAGAGCAGGGGGGAACGCCCAGGGTGGAAACCCTGTACGCGCTCGCTCGCGCCCTTGGAGTGACCACCTCGGCGCTCTTCGCGACCGGGGCGCCGGAGCCCGTACGCGATGACGGGCCGAATCATCTGCGGCTGATGGAGATCCGGCGCGCCCTCATGCCACCCGTGGGCTTGAGGGAAGCCACGGCGGGAGCCGGAGAGCCACCGCCGCCACCCACACAGGTGATTCGGCGCAACATCGCCGATGTGCACGCGCTGTATCAGACGGACCGGTACGACTCCGTGGCGAAGCAGCTTCCGGGGATCGTCGGAACCGCGGAATCGGCAGTCACCGCGGCCGACGGCGACGAAGAACACCGCCAAGCGCTGAGCGTTCGAGCTCAAGCCTTTCTGCTGGCGGGCAAATACCTCACTCAAGTACGGCAGTACGACTTGGCTTACTACGCGCTGTCGCAGGCTATTCGCGACGCGCGGGCAGCGGGAGAGACCCTGACGGCCGCCACGGGCGTGGTCGGCTTGAGCTGGCTCCTCCTGAGGCAGGACCGATTCGACGAGTGCGAGAGCCTGGCCGCCGCCACAGCCGATGAGATGGAGCCACGCGTTTCCACCGCCGCTCCCGGGCAGATCGCGGTGTGGGGGGAGCTGTCTCTCCGCGTCGCTTCCGCGGCGATTCGCAACAACAGGCCCGATGCGGCCCGAGAAGCGCGCCGGATGGCGAGCACGGCCGCGAGCGCGCTGGGCGTGGAACACCTCGACTTCGGCTCGCACTGGACCACTTTCGGCCCTGTCACCGCGGAGATGAAGGCGGTGGAGGACCTTTCCCTTGTCGGCGACGCCCATGGAGTCCTCCGGCGTTCCGACGACGGCGTACTGAGCCGCAGGGGCGTGAAAGCGGCGGGGAAACCCAGTTCGAACAACTGGGACCGTCACCGCCTGGACGTCGCACGCGCCCATGTGACGCTGGGATCGCATCAGGACGCCATGCACGAGCTGAACTCACTGCGGCGCACGTCTCCTGAGTGGGTCCGCCATCAGGCAATGGCGCGTTACGTAATGGCCGACGTCCTCCATCACCGGAAGCGCACCCTCACGAAGGACATGCGCGATATGGCAGCGCACCTCGGTATCACCGGCTAGTTGCTACGCGCCGTATCACGTACGGCAGTTAGCGGTGAAAACCGCTAGGGAACATGCCTGGTTCGGCATCGGGCACGGTCATACGGTCGCTCCGTCGAGTCCGCAGACGATGACCAGAGGTTCCGGGTGACCAGCACAGCCACAGAAACACAGCGAACCAACAGCGACCACACGCAGAGTACGCCTTCCCCGGCCGAACCGTTCGAGCAGTTGAGCGACCTGACTGAAGCCATTTCGAATGGCGTCTTTTGGCGTCTGATTCCGGACGGGATTCCTCGTCCGCATGAGTTCGCCCCACCCACACGGGAGTTGACGGTTCGGGTACGGAACGGCCTGAGGCGGCTGAGCGCATGAAGAGCGCGGCGCGGGCGGAACTGTCCCGGCTGATGGCGGAGAGCGGCGGCACCGGCGTACTCCTGCTGTTCAAGCCG
This sequence comes from Streptomyces sp. NPDC050610, assembly GCF_040654875.1. Classification (NCBI taxonomy): domain Bacteria; kingdom Bacillati; phylum Actinomycetota; class Actinomycetes; order Kitasatosporales; family Streptomycetaceae; genus Streptomyces; species Streptomyces sp. NPDC050610. Next base: position 14,279 of record NZ_JBFAIV010000010.1, read on the forward strand.
CTCGGCGACACGCTGGACAGGCCGGAAATCCCACCCGGCTCCATCGCCTTCCCCCGGTGCGAATGCCCGCAGCACCGGGCCGGTGCGGGGGTGCCGGACACGGCGGTCCGCCTGGGCGCGAGAGGCGCAGCCAACGGCGGGGGCCGGGAAGGGGCGACGCCATGAAGCGCACCTTCCGGTACATGACGTGGACGTTCGAACAGGACGCGACCACGTACCCGGAGTACAGCGCCGTGTGCGTCACGGGCGAGGAGAAGGACTGCGGGGAGATGATCCGCTCCGGCGGCTCGGACTGGATCGAGGAGTGGATGCGCCGCCACACGCAGTCCACCGGCCACACCCGCTACCGCCGGACCGTGGACGACTACGTGACGCTGGAACCTCCAAAGGAGGTACGGGCCTTGATTACCGGAAAGCCGGCGGTCGCGCCGCCACACTGAGCGTGTGAACGACGGCGTATGGAACGACGACCCATACCGGCAGGCCCCGACAGCGAATCCCCCCGTGCAGTGCGTCAAATGCAAGGGAATCGAGGTGATCCTGTCCCAGGTCCCACACCCTGGGACAGGGGAACTCCAATGGCGGCTCACCTGCCTCCGATGCCGAGTCGCGTGGCAGCAGGACCAGCACGGCGGCGAACCCGACGAATACGCCTGACGAATGCGCGTGGCGAATACGCGTGACGGAAGGGACGAAAGGCAGTCCTGCCTGCCGCTGACCAGCCCGGGTCAGTTCGTCCGGATCGGTTCGTCCGGATCAGTTCGTCCGGATCAGTTCGTCCGGATCGGTTCGCTCCGACCCGTAGGGCGACTCCGGCCCGTAGGGCCACTGCGGCCCGTAGGGCCACCGCGGCCCGTAAGGCCACCGCCCCATGCGCAGGCGACCGGCGCCCCACCGACTTGACTCTCACACTGGTGTCGGACTTTAGCGTCGGCGCATGACAACGAGCGCTGCGATCTCGCCCATGGGCGACTCCCCTTCTCCGGCCAGGCAACGGGCGGTCCTGGCGGCTCTCACGGCGTGTGTGTTCATGGTGGGCACGGCGGAGTGGGTGATGGTGGGGCTGCTGCCCGACCTTTCGTCGGATCTGTCGCTGCCGCTGCCCACCGCCGGTTCGCTGGTGACCTGGTACGCGCTGACCGTCACGGTGGCCGGGCCGCTGGTCACCGTGCTGATGCTGCGGGTTCCCCGCCGGACGGCCCTTCTCGTGCTGGTCGCGGTGTTCGTGGCCGGCAACGTGGCGGCGGCGTCGGCCGGGGCGTTCGGGATGCTGGCGGCGGCCAGGATGGTGACGGCCCTGACCCACAGCACGTCGTTCGCGGTGGCCTTGGTGATCGCGGTGTCGATGTCGCCCCCGGACCGTCGGGGCCGGGCGATCTCCGTGGTCGCCGCGGGCTGGAACCTCGCGACGGTGTTCGGCGCGCCGCTGGGGACGTGGGTCGGGGAGCGCTACGGCTGGCGTGTGACGTTCTGGAGCATCGCCGTGCTCAGCGCCCTCATCCTGACCGCTGTGGCGGTGCTCGTCCGTCCGCCCGCGCCGGACGCGCCGCTTCGTCCTCGCGCCGAGGTACGCGCGCTGCTGAATGGCCGGGTGGCCACCGTGCTTTCGATCATCATCGTGGCGCAGGCCGGACTGTTCACCCTCTACACCTACATCACCCCGCTGCTGAGGGAGGTGAGCGGCTTCAGGGCTCCGGTGGTCACCGTGCTGCTGGCCGTGTTCGGGTTCGGCGCGCTGTTCGGCAACATCCTCGGCGGCCGGCTGGCGGACCGTGCCCCTTGGGGAGCTCTGTGCGCGCTGCTCGCCGCGCTCGCCGCCGTACTGGCGCTCTTCACGCTCACCAGCCGGGTCCAGTGGGCGGGCGCCCTGACCGTGCTCCTGCTCGGCGCGGTCTCCGGCGCTCTCATCCCGCTGTTGCAGCACCAGGCACTCGCCGCCGCGCCCGGAGCGCCGACCCTGGTCACCGCGATCGGCGCCTCCGCGTTCAACCTGGGCGTAGCGGGCGGCTCCAAGCTCGGCGGCGAGGCCCTGGGAACCGGCTTCGGCCTGGGCGACCTGGCCTGGCTCGGGGGCCTGGTGGCCCTCGCCGCGCTGCCCTTGGCCGTACGTACCGCCCTCCGCCGAAGCCGGGCGGGCCGCTTCTCGTCCCCGGCCCCAGCAGGGCCTCGACGGCCTGGCGCCAACTCGCCTGCGGGCACGGTGACTTTGTCCAAGGAAGATCATTGACGAATTACCCTATGGACGTAGTTTCGAGATCTTCCAAGGTGAAAGTGGTTTTCAGCGCATGAGACTCACCCGTGTCTCGGTGGCCGTCGCGGCTGCCGCCATCGCTCCGGCGTTACTGCTGTCCTCCCCGGCGTTCGCCGCGGACAGCGCTCCGGCCTCCGCCACGGCGGGCGGCTCCACGTCCCCCGCCAAGCCGGTGACCGGCACCGCCTCGGACACCGATCCGGCAGGGAGCGAGACGGGGTCGCAGGAGGCGGAGGACCGGGCCGCGATCCACAAGATGCTCGCCGACAAGTCGATCGGCTCGTGTCTCCGAGAAGCGGCGCAGGAAGCGCTCGACGGCGACGCGCAGAAGAAGCGCAACTTCCTGGAGCACGGCCAGTACGTGGCGCGCCTCTACGACGACCGGATACTCGCCACCCGCATCGAGGACGCCGGCGGCCCGACGGTGCGGGCCGCCGCGCGGAAGGCGCTGAATTCCAACGACGAAGCGGATCTGCGGTACTTCCTCAGAGTGGGCCAGTACGACGCCCGCTTCACCGATGACCTGATACTCGTCACCCGCATCCAGGACGGCGCGGGCCCGGAGGTGAAGGCTGCCGCGCGGAAGGCGCTGATGGCCTATACCGCGCAAGCCGTGCGGGAGTTCCTCGAAGTGGGCCAGTTCGAGGCGCGGGCCAAGGACGAGGCGAACGCCGCCGCCGCTCGTAACAAGCCCGATCCGGGCAAGGGCCACGACGGCGACAAGGACGGTAAGAACGGCAAGGACGCCGAGCCCGGCAAGGACGGCAAGGACAGCAAGGACACAGCAGCTCACCAGGCGAACGGGGCGGACAAGGACGGCAACGTGGCCACCAAGGCCAAGGAGGCGGCCGAGCCCGTAGCCGACAGCCCGGAGGGCGCCGGCACCACCACCGTGAAGGCCGCGGCCGCCACCGCCTCGAACTCCGCGACGCCCTTCGCCACCACCGTCACGAGCGCCGAACTCGCCTCCACCGGCACCGGCCCCGCCACCCCCTGGGCCCTCGGCGGAACCGCCGTCGCACTCACCGCCGGCGCGGCCCTGATGCTCGCGGCCCGCCGCCGCACCTCCACCGAGCGCTGACGGCCCCGGCCCCGTAACCGGCCCCGTAACCGCATACCCCGGGGCTTCGGCCCCAGCAGCGCTCCCAAGCCCCGGGCAGGGCAGGGCGGTGGGGTCCCTGAGGGATCCTGCCGCCGGGTGGCTCACCAGCAGGGGCCGTGGTCTTTCTCCCTTCTCGGAGCAGGTCCATCTCGTGATCGACAGCGGTTGGGGGCCGGCCCCGCGAGGATCTCGGGTGCGTTGGGCGTCTCTCGTAGCGCCAACGCGCGAAAACGCCCTGCCGTGTTCCTGGCAGGGCGCGTGCGGCACGGAGATCAGAACAGACGCAGTCCGATCCGGCCGAGGATGACCCCGGTGTGTTCTCCATAGACGAGAAGTACCGCGGCGACGCCGAGGACCAGGATGCCGACAACAAGGCTCCAGGTGAGGCGGGCATTCATGAGTGCTGCCTTTCTTTGACGGGTTCGGGTTGTGTGGTGCTTCCGACTGCGAGAACGGTGTCGCAGCGGTCGCGGACGGCGTCATTGTGAGTGGCGATGACGACGGCGCAGCCGTCCTTGCTCATCGAACGGAGGATGTCCACGACCATGGCGGCGTTGTCGTGGTCGAGAGCACCGGTCGGCTCGTCTGCCAGGACGAGCGCGGGTTGCTTGACGATGAGCCGGGCCAGAGCGACGCGCTGCTGTTCTCCGCCGCTGAGCCGGTGTACCTGTTCCTTCTCGCGTCCTGCCAGACCGACGCGTTCCAGAGCCTCGACGATGGTCGGGGCGCCCTTCCTGGCCCGGCGCGGTTTCATGGCGACCGTGAGGTTGGCGGCGACGGTCGCGTTGTCGATCAACGCGTAGTTCTGGAACAGGTAGCCCAAGACGTCGCGCCGGTAGTGCCGGGCGGCACGTGGACGGAAGCGGGTGATGTCCCGGCTCTCATAGCGGATGGCTCCGGACGTCGGTTCGTCCAGGAGGCCGAGGCAATTGAGCAGTGTCGACTTGCCGGAGCCGCTCGGGCCGGTCAGCGCGAGGACCTCCCCACGCGTCACGGTGAAGGCGAGACCGGACCACAGGGTGCGTGGGCCGAAGGACTTGGACAGGTTCTCGATCTCGATCACGTGGCAGCTCCTGCACGGCGGTGGGGAGTCACGACTCGGTCGCACCTTCCTTGACGATGCGGCGGTGGAAAGCGGCAAGGGCCAACAGCACCGCCGCGACCTCGACGACGACGAGCGCGATGGTGACGCCGAGGTCGAGTCCCGTGACTTCGGCCATCGGTCTGGGGGCGGGGATGCCGAGGGCCGCGTACCGGTCGAGGCCCTGGTTCCGCTGCCACACTTTGAAGGGCAGCCATACCACCAGGAGCATCGCCAGAAGCCCTTCGAGCAGCAGGACCGGGCGGTGGGTCGCGGTGAAGGTCCATCCGCTGATGTGCCGTGCGAAGATCGCTTGTGCGTTTTTCCGGGAGTGCACGATGCAGACGCCGACTCCGGTGATGAGCAGCACTGTCACGGCCACCGCCAGGTTGAACAGTTGCAGCCTGAAGTCCCCGACAAGATCGCGCAGTTTGTTCGCGGCGTTCTGCGCGACAGGGGTCATGGACATCACGTATGTCTCAAGGCGGTGTTTCTTGATGCCGGCTGTGACGTCGTCCGGATCGGGGAAGACGATGCTGCTCTGAGAGGCGTAGTCGGTGTAGAGCTTGTTGCTCACCAACGGCGATCCATTGGGGAAAGCGATGATGACGGGGTCGGTGACCAGGGAGTCGTCCGCGCCGAGTTTCTCGCCATTGCGCTGCTGGCCGCCGGGGTTGTACGTGAAGACGCGCTGGCTGTCCTTCGACCACACCGTCTCCACCTTGGCCGCTGGGACGACGTCCGGGGTGACGGGGTTCAGCAGCCCCGGGACTTGCTCACGCAGGCGTCCGGCATACCGCGCGAGGGGCCTGGGGATCAGTAGCCGTACCCGCTCAGGGTCCGCGTCGCTCATGGTGATCCGGTGTCCCGATGAGTCGAGAACGGGTTGCGCGGCCAGAAAGGACTCGTTGACGATCAGTACGTCGTGATTCACGAGTTCTCCCGGGCCCCGTCCCCCGGTTCTTCGGTGGCCGGCAAAGACGATGTCCCCGTCTCTGTCCGCCTGGTGCAGCCAGGGCCCCACTTTCACGTTCAGGTCTTTCAGTCCCGCTTCGCTTGCGAGGCTGCCGTTGAAGGCGATCGAGGTGGCGTTGCCGATCTTCGCGTACGCCCGGCTGCTCTCCTGTCGGGCCAGTACATCCTGGCCGGCCAGAACGACGGCCGACGCGATGCTCAGCGCCAGCAGAAGCGCTGGAACTCTGACGCAGTAGGCGCAGATCGCGGCGGCCCGCGCCGGCAACTCCCCCTTCAGAGCTGACAGCACATCGGTCTGGGACGTCAGGCCGAGCATGGCCGCGTGCGTGACAAGGGCGACGGCGCCGAGCACAAGGGCGACGCCGAACGCGAGCAGAGTGAAGGCGCCGATCCAGGCCAGTCCGTTGTAGAGCCCGAGGAGCAGCAGTGTCGTGGCGGCCACGGCGACAAACGCGATGCCCCAGAACGCCGCCAACTGACGCAGGTCCCGCCGCAGGATCTGCCCGAATGATTTCCCTTGCAGCCGCAGCACTCCATACGCCTTCGCGTTGAGCAGGACTCCCGCGCCGGTCATCGTCACGACGGCGAGCGCGACGACGAAGAACGACCGGTACAGCGCGCTTCCCTCATAGTTGAAGCTCAACTGCGTCAGCGAGACGGGGTGATAGACCTTGGCCGTCAGCCCCAGACCGGTGAAGTCCCGAGTGAGCGACGTGGCGGCCTGGTCCGAACCGAAGACGTAATAGATGCCTCGGGGATCACGCATCCCGAGGTCGGCCACGGGACGCACGTCTGTGTGGTAACCGCGATTGAAGGAGGGGTACCCCTCCTTCAGCCAGTCGGAGTGGGGACCGCCCGGCGCGAGATAGAGGTGCCTGCTGCTGGACGGGGCTTTGAGATCGAGGACTTCACGCGCGACGGTCGTCCGCCGCTCCTCCGCGAACTCCGCCACAGCACGCGCCACTTGAGAGCCGCTTGCCGAGTTGTCGGAGTCCGTCACCCATACGACGGCGGAGTGGCCGAGCACCCAGTCCTCTTCGAAGCTCCGTAAGAACAGGAAGGCGAGAACCGCTGAGTAGGCCAGCACAGCGGCGTGAACGAACTTGATACCTCGGTGCAGCATCTATCGCCTAGGTCAGGGCACTTCGAGGAGCGCGACTCAGAAGGTTGGACATGCTGGGAGCGGCACGCCCACCGGGAGGAAGAAACGATTCCTCGACATCCGGCGGGCGGACCCTCATCCTACGAAACCGAGCTGGCGCTCAGCCGCCACCACCGGCAGCAGGTGGTCTTGTAGTAGGTCTCGTTGCCGGACAGCGCGGCCTCGACCTGGGTAGAGGACCATGTGTCCTTGGACGCCGTGTCGCTCTGGACGGTCTTCCCGACTGAGGTCGACTTGGTATGGAAGGCTCCCTCCAGGTTTGCCCTCAACGATCCCGGCGGCCGGTGTTGCGGCCGGAGGGGAGGGCTCGCGGCACACTGGGCCGGTTATCCCTCTCCGGCCTCGGATGCCGTTTCGCGCGTTCGCATCCCCACCGCCACTCACGTCTCTGGTGCATTCCAGTGCGAGGCGGCGCGATGGAGCGCTGCGACGCGAGAAGGAAGCGGAAGCCCCTGTGCGAAGCAAGGAAGCATCCGCACGCGCCACCATGGAGCCGCTGCCGACAACGGAGCCGCCACCCCCTGGGCCCTCGGCGGAACCGCCGTCGCCCTCACCACCGGCGCGGCCCTGATGCTCGCGGCCCGCCGCCGCACCTCCACCGAGCGCTGACGCGCTGCCCGCTGATCGCCGACCGTCCCGGGCCCACCCGGCCCACCCGGCCCACCCGGCCCTCACGGCCCTCACGGCCCTCACGGCCCTCACGGCCCCGGCGACCCGTAGATCGCACAGGCGGGGACCGGGCCCCGGCCCAAGTGGTGGGCCAACGCGCCCACGGCTGGGGCCCGCAGGCCGGCCGCGCCTCCTTGGGGGAGGATGCGAAGGCCGGGCCTCGGCCCCAGTGGCGCGCCAGGTTCAAGCAGGTGGCGGCCGGCGCCGACACGATCGCGACGCAGGAGGCGAGCACCCCGATCGGCCGGATGGCCACACCGGAAGAGGCCGCGGCGGCCGCGGTCCGGCTCTGCTCGGACGCCGCGTCCTGCGTCACCGGTATCGCGCGGGGAAATGTCCGGGCCCACCTTCACTTGCAGCGGCTCAAGAACCTGGCGACGCCGTCCGCCAGGCGGCCGTAAGGGTTTAGGCCGCTGAGTTCCACGGCGCTTGTCGTCACGCCGAAGAAAGCTCGCCGGAGAATCAGGCCGACCTCTTGAGATTCCAGGTAAGTGCGGGCGACTGTCCGGTCGACGTCCATGAACAGACCCTCGTCCGTGTCGCTCGTCGCCATTCCTTCAGAGCCGACGACGACGTGACTCCATATTCGAGGAATGAGGCTCCGCAACTCTTCCTGAGTGTCGCGAGAATGGACCGGCTTCCCGTCCAGATCGAGAACTCCAATATCGAATAATTTGCACCACTTTTCCGACAAGGCGCACAAACTTGCCGTATCGGTGAGGCTCTCGCACCCTTCGAGAACCTCCCTCGCCTCGGCTTGAAGAGTCTCGATCACGGGATCGATCTCCACTTCACGGGGAAGTCGTAACCTCCGGGCCGTTCGCATTGCGAGGTCCTCGACAGCGGCCCGTGAAGCGGCACCCCTGTCACCGTCCCCCTGGGGCTCCTTGAACCACAGCGGCTCCCATCCGGGCGAGTGCAGCGTATTCCCGGATGCCAGAGCGGTGGAAGAAACATCGGTCAGCCTCTCGCCGCAGGGAAGCCAGTCGAAACTGGCCCGCACGTCGTCTCGCGGCGTACGCGAAAGGCAGTCGATCTGAGCCCTTCCACGATATCGAGGAACCATCAGATACCACAGGCAGGCCCCCATGGCCATTTCTGCCGCTTCTTGGTGACCATCCTCTTGACAGTCGCAATCGATAACGCGGTCCGTCACGGCGGCCAACGCGTTGGCGTAGCCGATTACGCTGTCGCTCCCCTTTGCGGATAGGGCCACATGAAGTTCGTTGAACGCCTCTCGGCTTGTATAGTCGGAGATGACATCGATGATGTCATTGTATCGAATGAGATTCTCGACGGCGCGCTTCATTCGGCCGCAGGCCTGGATCGCTTGAAAGCATCCGAGTTCATCCGAGAGGTGCCTGTACTCGGCTGTCCCCATGGCCAGGCGGTAGAAGCCGACCATGTCCCCGTCCCACCAACGGGCCACCAGGTATTCGTCGGGCGTGACGATCTCGGGAGCAGGTAGGCAATCCTCTTCACTGCCTGAAGCATCCAGACAGGACTCCGTTATGGAATTCTTCATCAGGATGACTGCGTCGGTCACCGCCGAATCCTTCAGAGCCTGTGTCGCGGCTTTCCCTCCCAGGCACGCGAGACCTTCGCTTGCTGCTGCGACGTATGAATCGTAACCGCCTCCGGCTGAATCATCAGGAGCGCCGGGGTAGTCGACAGCCATCGTGAGGTTACGAGTTGCTCCGCAGAGATCGAGCATCCGGCCGTCACGAACTCGCGGGATTTGCCAACGATAGATACTGGCAAAGAAATCACGCAAAATCATCGGCACCGCTGATTCGGCCGATTCGGCATTTCGCGCCACGTACTCGTCCAGCAGCCTGCGAACCTCCCCTCCTTTTTTCGGATTAATTTCGGAGAGTAAATCCATCCCCTTGGACTGCGATCCTTCCGCCACCCATAGCTCGCGCCTCACCAAGGAGACCACATTCATCACCGTTTCGGCGATAGGGCTTGATTCTATAGATTCCCGAAGCTCACCTGAATGCGCGGCCCGGATCACCTTCCAGCCCATATCGTCGCCTTGGCGGTGCCGACTCACTTTCCCTGACACGTGCGGAGTGTACGACGGCTCCACAACCATATACGTGGTTGCCTCGCTACCAGAGTTCGACGCTTCCTCGCACCGGGCCCGGACCCTCTCCTTCCCTTCCGAGTTCATCCGAATATCAGCCAACTGAGTAACACGCTTGCTGCCCACATCGACGAGGCCACAAGATTCGGCACTCCACACATTGGCGAACGCGTTCATATGGTGCAACTCCTTCAGACGTTTCCGCGGAATTTTCCCGTGTAGCACATGCAGGCCGTTCGACGGCTATCCAGCGAATCAGCCGTGGAACGGCCCCCTGACCGTGAGAACGATCGTCAGCTGGCTCCGCGACACCGCTCAAGAGCCATCGGAAGCGACCTAGGTGGTGGGGCCGGTGTCGTGATCGAGCGTCTCGACCAGGCGCGGCACACCGAATCCTCCGGCGCCTGAACCCGCGTCAGGTACTTCCCAGTGGCCGCAGGCATCGTCGTGGTGGACGTTTCCTGACGCCTCATCGCGCACGGCCCGAGCCCCGAGAGCGCCTCCAGCAGCCCGGACACCGCAACCGGCGATACGCCCGACACGGCCGTCACCCCGACCGCGCCCGCCCCCGACAGCCACTGCGGCCGCACGTCACCGGCCGTCCCCACCACGTAGGCCTCCGTGCCCGCACGCTCCAGGACCGCCACCGCCGCCCGGGCGGCCCGCACGGGCCCTACCACCAGCACGACCTGGCACGCGGCCGCCAGCCCGCGCAGCGCACGGATCCGGTCGCCGGCGGCATGGCAGTAGGTGGCCGGGTCCTGCGGCAGCACATGGCCGAACCGGGCCCGTACCGCCTCCGCGACCCGCTCCGTCTCTTCCACCGGCAGGCCCGGCTGAAGCCCCACCGCCACCCGTGCGTCGTCCGCCAGCCGTACACGCCGGGCGTCCTCCTCGTTCTCCACCACGCGTACCGCCCCGGGCGCCTGGCGCACCAGGCCGGCCGCCACCGCATCGCCGGGCCGCCCCACCACGATCACCGTCTCCCCCGTCGCGGCGAACCTGCGTACTTCGTCCTGGGCCGCCGCGATCAGCGGACACCCCGTATCCACCGGCCTCACTCCCCGCGCGGCCAGGCCCGCGCGGGTCGCGGGCGGCACTCCTTCCGGTCCGATGACCACCCTCGCGCCGTCGGGTACGGCCTCCACGTCCACAGCCGTCAACAGGACCCGACCGGTCCTGCCGTCCCGTTCCAGAGCCGGTTCCAACGCCGCGCCGCCGAGCAGGGCGAGGGGGCCGGCCGCGGACGCCAGCGCCGCGTCCTCCGCGGTCAGGGTCCGACGCGCACCTCCGCACCACGAATCCGTCCCGGCCGCGACCACCCGGCGCGTACGCATCACGCTCGTCCACACCGCGAGAGCCCGGGCCACCACCGGCTCCGACACCGGCGCCGACACCGCACCCAGCCCCACCGCACGCCCGTCCCGCCCTACGTAGGACAGCGACTGCCCCACCGACCCCGCCGCCTCGCCCCCGCACTCCGAGCCGGACTGCGCCACAGAGTCCGCGAACCGCACGGTCAGTCCCGAACGCCTCAACTCCCCCGCCAAAAGCTCCGCACCCCGGCACTCCACATGGCCGCGCCCGGTATGAACCACCGCCCGCGCGACCACCACGTCACCCGCCGGCACCGCCTCCGGCGCCGTCCACCGATGCGATCTGAGCGTCCTTTGCACCTGCCTCTGTCCTCCAACCCATACCCGGATGCCTGAGCAATCCCTGGTACACGGACAGACCACCTCGACGAAAGCGGGAACGACGCACTCAGAGCGCCCCCGCCCGGTCCCGACCAGGTGGGAACAGGTTCGGAGGTTTCCACTGAGCGGAATTCACAAACACACAAGCATTCAACGCGTGCACGCACTCGAAGCCGGACCGGCCTTCCGCGGAGTTCTCGTCCGGGCGTGTACTGGGAGACGCGGGACGGCGCCAGTCGGCCGCTCCGCAGGCATTCAACTCCCGGAATGGCGAGGGATTCTCATGGCTATGTCCGCGCGGACCGACAGCCCTCCGCTGGATTTCGCAGGGATCCGCAGTGATGTAGAGGCGGTGCTGGACGGTTTCCTGGCAGACAAGACTCACGTCGGCGCCGGAGGCGGCCGGGCCATCGCGGACGAGGGCGCGGAAACGCTGCACGCCTTCCTGAGCGGGGGCGGCAAAAGGATGCGGCCCATTCTGTGTGCCGTCGGCTGGTGCGCGGGGGGCGGCGGTCCACTGCCGTCCAAGGTGCTGCGGGTTGCCGGCTCCCTGGAGTTGTTCCACGCGTTCGCCCTCATACATGACGACCTCATGGACTGTTCCAGCAGCCGTCGCGGCCGCCCCACGGTCCACCGGGCGCTGTCGGCACGGTACCTTCCGGGCAGGACCGCCGAGGCCGCCGACCGGCTCGGGGCGAACGCCGCGATGCTCATCGGCGACCTGGCACTGGCCTGGTCCGACGAGCTGCTGCATACCGCGGGTCTGACGGCGGGCGAGCTCGCCCGGGTCCTCCCCGTGGTCGACGCCATGCGAACCGAGGTGATGCACGGCCAGTACCTCGACCTCACCTCCACCGGACACCCCACGCCCGATGTCGACCGGTCCCTGGCGATCAGCCGGTACAAGACGGCCAAGTACACCGTCGAGCGGCCGCTTCACATCGGCGCGGTCCTTGCCGGCGCCGAGCCACCGGTGCTGTCCGCGCTCAGCGCCTTCGCCCTCCCCGCCGGCGAGGCCTTCCAGCTCCGTGACGACCTTCTGGGTGTGTACGGCGACCCCGCCGCCACCGGAAAGCCGGCCCTGGACGATCTGCGGGACGGCAAAGCCACCGCCCTGATAGCCCTCGCCCTGCAACGTGCGTCCTCCGCCCAGATCAGCGAAGTACGCCCGCTCCTCGGATGCCCCACCCTCACCGAAGCCCAGGCAGAGGTCGCGAGGGACGTCATATCCGATACCGGCGCCCGCGCCCAAGTCGAAGACATGATCCACGTCCGTCATGAGAAAGCCGTACAGGCGCTGCGGAACGCAGACCTGCCGACCGAGGTTGTCGAGTACCTCACCGGCATCGCACGCCTCCTGGTCGATCGGGACCAGTGAACAGCGGTGCGGGCCTGGCGAGTTCGCGCGGGCCGGCTCCGTACGCGGCGCCGGGCGGCCGGTCCTGCCTCTTGTCCCTGGGTGAACTGCCTTGGAGATTCGGCGACTTCCTGCGCGGGGGGCTGTCAATTGGCACTCGTCCCCGGCACACCCTGGCCGTGGGGAGCCCCCTCACCCACAGGGGACGCGGCGCCGGAGAGCCGTTCGGCACCGCGGATGTCGCACCCGGAGAAGGCAGGGAAGGCCTACCGACCTTGAGCCAGACGGCACGCGCACGCTCCTGGTCGCCCGAGCGGCCCCACACGGCGCCCCGCACGCCACCCGGCCCGACCCGGCCGCCGGGCGCGTCCCCGGTACCGTTCACTCTCGGATGTACGCTTGCCATACACGTGATCGCGGGCCGCGCGTTCCCGGCCCTGCCGCACGGCGGCGGGCGCGGCGCCTCCGACCCGCTGTCGCCGCGGGTCGGGGAAGTCTGGGTGGAGGTGCCCGGAGCCGGACTTGAACCGGCACGGCCCGAGGGCCAGCGAGGTTTAAGCTCGCCGTGTCTGCATTCCACCATCCGGGCAGGGGCTCTCGGTCCGTGCGTACAGGGAGGCGCACGGCCCTCCCCTTTGGAGAGCGTTACGAGCCTAGCCCCGAGCGGCCCCCCGAACAGCGGAACGTTGGCCCGAGGTTGTCTTATTTTATTGGCAACTGAGGGTGCATCAGTCACCGGCCGACGCCATTGGCACATGCCACGGGCTGTTCCCGACCGGTCACCCTCCCGTCAGGGCCCGGAGGCGGAATTGTCGCAATCTCGCCGCCCCGATCGGCCCGCGCCCGTGGTTCCGGGGTCAGGGTTGTGCTCCTACCAGAGGATGATGTGACTCCTTCGCGGTACCTCCCTGGTCTCCCAAGGGAACGGGAGCAGGGTCTGATCCCGGAGCGGCTTTCGGCACGGACGATGGACTCAGTCCCCGAAAAGCTCGTTCCGACAGGAGTCCCCCGCCGTGACCACCACCCCCTTCGGCGCCCAGACCGCCGCCCGCGCCACCGCGGTGGCCGCCCGCGCCACGGATCTCACCAAGGTCTACGGACAGGGTGATACCCAGGTGGTCGCGCTGGACGCCGTCTCCCTCGACTTTCACCAGGCGGAGTTCACCGCGATCATGGGCCCCTCCGGCTCCGGCAAGTCGACGCTGATGCACTGCATGGCCGGTCTCGACTCGGTCTCCGGCGGCTCGGCCCGGATCGGCGACGTGGAGCTGACCGCGCTCAGCGACAAGAAGCTCACCCAGCTGCGGCGCGACAAGATCGGCTTCATCTTCCAGGCGTTCAACCTGCTGCCCACGCTCAACGCCCTGGAGAACATCACGCTGCCGATGGACATCGCCGGCCGCAAGCCCGACAAGAAGTGGCTGGACATGGTCGTCGACACCGTCGGCCTCTCCGGGCGGCTCAAGCACCGGCCCAACCAGCTCTCCGGCGGTCAGCAGCAGCGCGTCGCCGTCGCCCGCGCCCTCGCCGGCCGCCCCGAGATCATGTTCGCCGACGAGCCCACCGGAAACCTCGACTCGCGCTCCGGCGCCGAGGTCCTCGGCTTCCTGCGGAACTCCGTGCGCGAGCTCGGCCAGACCGTCGTCATGGTCACCCACGACCCGGTCGCCGCCGCCTACGCCGACCGCGTCGTCTTCCTCGCCGACGGACGGCTCGTCGACGAACTGCGCGAACCCACCGCCGACGCCGTGCTCGACCGGATGAAGCGCTTCGACGCCCGGGGGCGCACCAGCTGAGCCGACGGAGCCGCTGAGCAGGCGGGCCACACCGGCCGGGTCGCACGGCACTGCCGCGCCGGCCCCGGCCAAGGGCCTCGCCCCCGTCCGTAGGAGCCGGTCCCGGCCCCGGCCCGTACGAGCTCAGCCGCCGCCCCACCCATCCAGACTTCTCCCCGCAGCCCCCGCGCCCGGCTCCACGCCCGGCCGCCCATGGGCGCGGAGCCTCCCCCCAGGACTGACCATGTTCCGTACCGCCTTGCGCAATGTGCTCGCGCACAAGGCCAGGCTGCTGATGACCGTGCTCGCCGTCATGCTCGGCGTCGCCTTCGTCTCAGGCACCCTGGTCTTCACCTCGACCATCACCGGCGCTCTCCAGAAGAGCTCGGAAAAGGGCTTCACCAACACCGACATCGCCATCAAGCCCTCGGACTCCCCCGACAACAACAGCAACAAGGACAGCGACAAGCCCGGCGAGTGGCACGAGCTGCGCCAGAGCCTGCTGACGAAGATCGCCAAGGCGCCCGGCGTCGACTCGGTCACCGCCGGTGTCAGCGGCTTCGCCGCCGTCTCCGGCAAGGACGGCAAGCTCGTCGGCGACGGCTTCCAGTCCACCGGCGGCAACTACTACCCCGGCAAGGGCGGCGCCGACATCCGGTACCCGCTCAAGGACGGCCGCGCGCCGCACGTCGCCAGTGAGATCGCGCTCGACGCCAAGACGGCCGACCGCGCGGGCGTCAAGGTCGGCGACACCGTCCGGATGTCCGTCGACGGACCCGTCATGAAGCAGAAGGTCGTCGGCGTCTTCACCACCGACGACGGCAACGTCGCGGCCGGCGGCAGCCTCGCGCTCTTCGACACCCGCACCGCGCAGAAGCTCTACAGCAAGCCCGGCGAGTTCAGCGAGATCGACGTGAAGGCCGCGCCGGGCACCTCCCAGGCCGAGCTCAAGAGCACGATCGACAAGATCCTGCCCAACACCGCCGAGTCCACCACCGGCAAGGAGCTCGCCGACGACCAGGCCAAGTCCATCGCCGAGGGCATGAGCGGCATGAAGACCGGCCTGCTGGTCTTCGCGGGCATCGCGCTCTTCGTCGGCATCTTCATCATCGCCAACACCTTCACCATGCTGGTCTCCCAGCGCACCAAGGAACTGGCGCTGATGCGCGCGGTCGGCGCGAGCCGCCGCCAGGTGACCCGCTCCGTGCTCATCGAGGCGTTCGTGGTCGGCGCGATCGCCGCCGTCACCGGCCTGCTCGCGGGCATCGGCATCGGCGCCTCGCTGCGCACCCTGCTGAGCGGCAGCGGCGCCACCGTCCCCGACGGCCCGCTCGTCATCGAGCCCTCCACCATCGTGATCTCGCTGATCGTCGGCATCGTGGTGACCATGCTCGCCGCCTGGCTGCCGGGCCGCCGCGCCGCGAAGATCCCGCCGATCGCCGCCATGAACAGCGTGCACGCGGTCGCCACCACCCGGTCCCTGGTCGTCCGCAACACCATCGGCGCGCTCTTCTCCGGCGCGGGTATCGCGGCCGTGATCGGCGCGACCGGCATGGGCAGCGACGGCAAGGGCGTGCTGGGCCTGGGCGCCGGGCTGCTGCTGATCGGGGTGTTCGTGCTGACCCCGCTGCTGTCCCGGCCGCTGATCGCCGCCGCCGGGCCCGTACTGCGCGCCTTCGGGATCTCCGGCAAGCTCGCCCGGCAGAACGCGGTCCGCAACCCTCGCCGCACCGCCGCGACGGCCTCCGCGCTGATGATCGGCCTCACCCTGATCACCGGTCTGACCGTCATCGCCGGCAGCGTCCAGAAGGCCGTCGGCAAGATGGCCACGGACTCCCTCAAGGCCGACTACGTCGTCGCGATGGCGAGCCAGCTCCCGCTCTCCCCGCAGGTGGCCAAGCAGATCGCCGCCGACCCGGACGTCACCGCGTCCAGCCCGATGCGCAACTCGGTCGCCGACATCAACGGCGACAGCGGCTACATGATGGGCGTCAACGGCAAGGACCTCGACAAGCTCACCAAGCTGGACCTCACCTCCGGCTCCCTGAACGTCGGCGGCCACAACACCGTCATGGACGAGAGTTCCGCCAAGGAACGCGGCCTGAAGGCCGGCTCCTCCTACGTCGCGACCTTCGAGGACGGCACGAAGAGCCGGCTGACGGTCTCGGGCGTGTACAAGGGCAACGAGCTGATGCGCGGCATCCTGGTCGACACCGCCACCGTCGACCCGCACCAGAAGGACGCCACCGACCGGCAGGTGCTGGTCAAGACCAAGGACGGTGCGGGCGAGAGCTCCAAGGACGCGCTGCGCAAGACGCTCGGCGACAACCCCGCCATCAAGATCCAGGACAAGGGCGACATCGTCAACGGCATCGCCTCCGTGGTCAACCTGATGCTGAACATGCTCTACGGGCTGCTCGCCATGGCCGTGATCGTCGCGGTGCTCGGCGTCGTCAACACCCTGGCCATGTCGGTCTTCGAGCGCTCCCAGGAGATCGGGATGCTGCGCGCCATCGGCCTGGACCGCAAGGGCATCAAGCGGATGGTGCGGCTGGAGTCGCTGGTCATCTCGCTCTTCGGCGGCGTCCTCGGCCTCGCGCTCGGCGTGTTCTTCGGCTGGGCGGCCGGCGAACTGATCGGCTCCACCATGGCGACGTACGAGCTGGTACTGCCGTGGGGCCGGATGGGCATCTTCCTGCTGCTGTCCGCGCTGGTCGGCGTGTTGGCCGCGCTGTGGCCCGCCCGCCGGGCCGCCCGGCTGAACATGCTGGCGGCGATCAAGGCGGAGTAGTCCGTTCCGCTGCTGCGCACGACAGCTACCGCGCGCAGCAGCGGAACGCAGAAGGGCCGGCCCCGCGGTGTCCACCGCGGGGCCGGCCCTTTTCGCGGCCTTCGGTCAGGAGCCCGAGCCCCATCTCCGCATGCGCAGCGGCGCGCCGGACTCCCCGCTCTCGGGAGTACGGACCGCCAGCACCTGGTTGACGCCGATGCGGTTGCGCTCGAAGGAGAGCGCGGAGGCCGCCATGTACAGCCGCCAGACCCGGGCCCGGCCGGGCGTGGTCAGCCGGACCGCCTCGTTCCAGTTGCGCTCCAGGTTGGCCACCCACTGGCGCAGCGTCAGCGCGTAGTGCTCGCGCAGCGCCTCCACGTCGCGCACCTCGAACCCGGCCTCCTCCAACTGGCCGACGGTCCGGCCGACCGGGGCCAGCTCGCCGTCCGGGAAGACGTAGCGGTCGATGAACTCGTCGACCTGGTAGTTCTCCTCGTCGAGCAGCGGACGGCGGGCGATCTGGTGGTTCAGCAGCCGCCCGCCCGGCTTGAGGAGTGCGTGGAGGTCGGCCGCGTACTCCGCGTAGAGCGCCGAACCGACGTGCTCGGCCATGCCGATCGAGGAGATCGCGTCATAGGGGCCGTCGTGGATGCGCCGGTAGTCCTGCACCCGGATCTCGACCCGGTCCGTCAGCCCGGCCTCGGCGACGCGCTTGCGCCCGTACGCGGCCTGCTCCTCGGAGAGCGTGATCCCCACGGCGCGTACGCCGTACTCGCGCGCCGCGTGCAGCACCATCGAGCCCCAGCCGCAGCCCACATCCAGCAGGCGCTGATCGGGTTCGAGCCCGAGCTTGCGGCAGACGAGGTCGAGCTTGTCGTGCTGCGCCTCCTCCAGGGTGGCCTCCGGGGACTCCCAGTAGGCGCAGGAGTAGACCATGGAGGGGCCCAGCACCAGCTCGTAGAAGTCGTTGCCGACGTCGTAGTGGTGGCTGATGGCCTGCTTGTCGCGGCGCAGGGTGTGCAGCGGCCCGTGGCTCTTGGGGGCCTCCTCGCGCGGCGGCGCGGGCGGCAGGCCGGCCCCGGCGAGCGCGAGGAGCTCGCGGCCGGCGGCGCGCATCCGGGGGTCGCGCAGGGTGGCGAGGGCGGTGGCCAGCACCGGCTGGCGTTTGGCCGGGGTGCCGCGCTCCCAGATGAGGCCGGCCATCAGGTCGAGGGCTTGGTAGAGGTCGCCCTCCACATCGATGTCACCGGCCACCCAGCCGCGGGCGAGCCCGAGTTCGCCCGGCTTGTAGAGCAGTCGTCGCAGGGCTCTGCGGTGGCGTATGACCAGCACGGGTGCCCCTGGCGGTCCGGCCTCGCTGTGGTCCCAGGCGCGGATACGGACCGGGAGCGGGGCTCCCAGGACCTCCTCCGCGAGCGCGGTGAGCCGTCCAGCGGCGTCGGCCATGTCGCACACCTCCGTGGTGGAGCATCAGAGACAAAGTACGTTCACTGACCACGTAAACACCGGCGGGCATCCATCCCATCCCCGAAACGGGACTGGAAACTGCAAAATAACCCGGTACGCCGAAGGACGCCCACCCCACGGATTGGTGGACGCCCTTCGGTTTCGGTCACTGTGCGGCGGCCGGTCTTCGCCGGTCCCGGACGGTCATCGCCGACCTCGGCCGGTCATCACCGGCCTTGGCCGCCGGCCTTCGCCGGGAGACCCGCCGCCCGGGGGTTCTGAAGCCCCGGCGGACCTGCGGGCCCGCAGACCCACGGGCCCGCAGAGCCCACAGGTTCGCAGGCCCTCAGGCCCGTCAGGTCAGGAAGCCTTCGCCTTCTCACCCTTGTCGGCGGCCTTCTCGGCCTTCTCGGCCTTCTCGGCCTTGTCGGTCTTCTCGGCCGGCGGGGCGGCCTGCGGGGCGGGCTTGGCCGCCTCGTAGAACTCCTCGCGGGGGTGCTCCATCGCGCCGAGGGAGACGACCTCGCGCTTGAGGAACATGCCGAGCGTCCAGTCGGCGAAGACGCGGATCTTGCGGTTGAACGTCGGCATCGCCATGCCGTGGTACGCGCGGTGCATGTACCAGGCGATCCGGCCCTTGAGCTTGATCTTCGTCTTGCCCACGACGATCATCGCGACGCCCTTGTGCAGGCCGAGACCGGCCACCGCACCCTTGTTGGCGTGGCTGTACTCCTTCTGCGGGAAGCCCCGCATGCCGGAGACGACGTTGTCGCCGAGGACCTTCGCCTGACGCAGCGCGTGCTGGGCGTTCGGCGGGCACCAGGCGTTCTCGTTGCCCGCCTTGCGGCCGACGAGGTCCGGGACCTGGGCGTTGTCGCCGGCGGCCCAGATGTAGTCGGTGCCCTGCACCTGGAGGGTGGCGCCGGTGTCGACGTGACCGCGCGGGCCGAGCGGCAGGCCGAAGCGGGACAGGACCGGGTTGGGCTTGACGCCCGCGGTCCAGACGATCGTGTTGGCGTCGACCTCAAGGTCGTTGTTGAGCACGACGTGGCCGTCGACGCAGGAGTTCATGCCGGTCTTGAGGTAGACCTCGACGCCGCGGCTCTCCAGGTGCTCCTTGCCCCAGCCGCCCAGCTTCGGGCCGACCTCGGGCAGGATCTTGTCGGCCACGTCCACCAGCAGGAAGCGCATGTCCTCGCGCTTCACGTTGGGGTAGTACTTGGCGGCGTCGCGCGCCATGTCCTCGACCTCGCCGACGGTCTCCGCGCCCGCGAAGCCGCCGCCGATGAAGACGAAGGTCAGCGCCTTGCGCCGGATCTCCTCGTCGGTCGTGGAGTCCGCCTTGTCGAGCTGCTCCAGGACGTGGTTGCGCAGGCCGATGGCCTCCTCGACGCCCTTCATGCCGATGCCGTTCTCGGCCAGGCCGGGGATCGGGAAGGTGCGGGAGACGGCGCCCATCGCGATGACCAGGTAGTCGAAGGGCAGCTCGTACGCCTCGCCGACGAGCGGCGCGACGGTGGCGACCTTGCGGTCCTGGTCGATCGTGGTCACGCGGCCGGTGAGGACCTCCGCCTTGGGGAGCACACGCCGCAGCGGCACCACCACATGGCGGGGAGAGATGCTGCCGGCTGCAGCTTCAGGGAGGAAGGGCTGGTACGTCATGTACGAGCGCGGGTCGACGACCGTGACGGTCGCCTCGCCGTACCGCATCTTCTTGAGGATGCGGCGTGCCGCGTACAGGCCTACGTACCCACCGCCTACAACGAGGATCCTGGGACGCTCCGTGGTGCTCATGATTCGAGTATCCAGCACCGCCCCGACGGGGGTTCGTGAGCCCCTTCACAAGGATCACCCCCCTGTCTGCTACACTCCGCCGCCACCGTGACCGACGCCATAGCCCGATCAGGGAACCACGGTCCGACGGAACGCGTTGTTCACCCCCACTGAACTGGCATTGTGGCCCGATCCGCAAATAGACCACTGCCGGATTTCACACGGACCACACACACAGGGAAACCGCCCGTAACACGCACAACAGGGGCCCCCGACCCGCGGAACCAGGTCATAGAACCCAGAACCTCGGCCGACAGACCCTTTTTCCTTGTGAAGAAGTTCACGAACTTTCTCGCGACGGCGATTCACGGGGCCCGTGGGGCGGGCGAGAGGCCCGTCCCGGGGTGCACAGGAACAGCCCCGTCACCCGCTCGGCCGAAGCGCGGGCGATGCCGTCGAGCACCTCCCCGGCCCGGGGCGTCGCCCACCGCCTCGGTACGTGTACACGCCTCTGCGTACACTGCCCTCATGGCTGAGAACACTGTGACCGTACGGGAAGCCCGCGCGCATCTGGCGGACCACATCAACCGGGCCGAGGAGGGCACGCCTACGGTGATCACCCGCAACGGGGAGCCCGTCGCGGCCGTGGTGCCGATCGCGGACTTCAACGCGCTGGAGGAAGCGGCCGACGTGCTGCTGGCGCGCGAGGCCGAAGCGGTCCTGGCCCAGGGCGGCCCGACCGTGAGCATGGCCGAGCTCCTGGCGGACCTGTTCGACGAGCGCACCGGCGACGCGGCGTGAAGTACGCGTTCCGGTTCACCGCGGCGGCCCAGCGACAGCTCCGAGCCATCGACCGGCCCGCCGCCATGCGCATCCTGGCCGCGCTGACCGCGCTCGGCGACGACCCTTACCGCGAGGACGCGGGCGTCAAAAAACTCACCGGCCCCTCGGGCCTCTACCTGCTCCGCGTCGGCGATTACCGGGTCGCCTACCAGGTCGAAGACGGCGAACTCGTCATCCTCGTCGTCAAGGCCGGCGACCGGCGCGACGTCTGCCGCGACATCTGAGGCCTACTCGATCCGAGGCCTCTCGGTCCGAGGCCTACTCGTCGTCGAGTGCGGCCAGCGCGAAGGCGATGCCGTCCAGGATGTCGTGCTCGCTGACGACGACCTCGGCGGCGCCGGTCCGCTCCATGACCGACTGGAGTACGAGCGCTCCGGCCCCGATGACGTCCACCCGGCCGGGGTGCATCGAGGGGATCGCGGCCCGCTCGTCGTGGGTGGCCGCCAGCAGGGCGCCGGTGACCTCCTTGACCCGCTCGTAGGAGATCCGGGAGCGGTGGATCGCGGCGGAGTCGTAGCGCTCCAGGCCGAGTTCGATGGCGGCGATCGTCGTCACGGACCCGGCGAGGCCCACGAGGGTGCGCGGCTCGCGCAGCGGAACGCTCTCCTCCGCGAGGTCGAGCGCGGCGTCCACGTCGGCCCGTATCGCGCTGATCTCGTCGGCGCTCGGCGGGTCGTGGCGCACGTGCCGCTCGGACATCCGTACGCAGCCGATGTCCACGGAACGGGCGGCACGCACCCGCTCGCCGCCGACCACGAACTCCGTCGAGCCGCCGCCGATGTCGACGACCAGGTACTCGCCGCCGTCCCCGGCCAGCTCCTTCGTCGCCCCGGTGAAGGAGAACTCGGCTTCCTGGTCGCCGGAGATCACCTCGGGCTCGACGCCCAGGATGTCCAGGACGCCCTGGACGAACTCGTCCCGGTTCTCGGCGTCCCGCGAGGCGGAGGTGGCCACGAAGCGGACCCGCTCCGCGCCGTGCTCCTCGATGACCGCCGCGTACTCGCGGCACGCGGCGAACGTCCGCTCCAGCGCCTCGGGCGCGAGCCTGCCCGTACGGTCCACGCCCTGGCCGAGGCGGACGATCGTCATCCGGCGGTCGAGGTCGACCAGCCCGCCGGTGGCCGGGTCGACGTCCGCGACCAGCAGCCGGATGGAGTTCGTACCGCAGTCGACGGCGGCGACGCGCTTCATTCGGCGTCTCCTTCGGCCTGTACGTCCTGCTCCTGGGCGTCCGCCGCCTGGCACGGCGCGACGCACGGGCCCTTGCGCCACCACTCCGGCAGCATCGCGATGGCCTCGTCGCCGAGCGGGTTGACGCCCGGCCCGGCGGCCAGCGAATGGCCGACGAGCACGTGCAGGCACTTCACGCGGTCCGGCATGCCGCCCGCGCTCGGGAACCCTTCGAGCACCTCGATGGCGTCGCGGCGGGTGATGTAGTCCTCGTGCGCGGCGCGGTACGCGGCGGCCAGCTCCGGGTCGGTGCCCAGCCGTGCCGTCATCGTCTTCATCACGCCGTCCGCCTCCAGCGTCCCGATCGCGGAGGCCGCGCGGGGGCAGGTGAGGTAGTAGAGCGTCGGGAACGGCGTGCCGTCCTCCAGGCGCGGTGCGGTCTCGACCACGTCGGGGTTGCCGCAGGGGCAGCGGTGCGCGATGGAGCGCAGACCGCGCGGGGGGCGGCCCAGCTGCTCCTTGAACGCGGCGATGTCCGCGTCCGTCGGGGTCGTGGGCTCGGTCTTCGGAGGAGGGGTGTCCATGGGCTCGCTCGTACTCGGTCTTCTCGTGTCTTCTCGGTCGGTGGGCCGGATCGTACGCGCCGGGGCCGTACGGGCCACAGTCGCAGTCGTACGGGCCGGTGCGGCAGGCGTACGGGCCGGTGTCGCGCGGGCCGGGTCGTCGGGGCGGATCGTACGGGCCGGATCGTACGGGCCGGGGTGATCGGGACCGGGACCGGGCCGAGCGGCCCGTACAGCCGTACAGCCATGCAGCCGTACAGCCATGCAGCCAAGGTCCGTGCAGCCGCATCCGGGCGCCCGCCCCCGGCCGGGAGGGCCCCGTCAGCCCTTCCCGTGTCCGTCCGCCTTGTCCACCCCGTCCCAGAGGTTGTCGGACCAGGAGCGGCCGGCGCCGCCCTGGTCCTTCGGCCGCTTGGCGTCGCCGCCGCCGTCCACCACGCTGTAGCCGGTCTCCCCCGGTCGCGTGTAGTGCAGGTGCTCGCGCGCCTGCTGCTCGATGTAGGCCGGGTCCTTCAGCCGCGCCTTCTCCTCGCGGAGCCGCTTGACCTGCTCGCGCGCCTCCCGCGACTGCCGCAGCTGATCGCCGATGTCCGAGCGCTGGGTGATGAACTGCCGCATCGGGTAGGCGAGGGCGACGACCAGCGAGCAGACGACGAGCGCGAGCAGCGCCGCCCGGCCGGTGAGGCGGTTGCGGCGCACGGGCCGGGTCCGGTACACGCGGGCGGCGGCCTGCTCGCCGAGCGCCTTGAGCCTGGTCGCCGTGGAGAACCGATCCGCCGGCACAGCCGCCTCCCCTGTCTCGTCGCCCGTGCGACCCACCTACGTACACGTCCCCGGCAACGGTACGGGACCGGTGCCGGGGACGCTTCGCTTACGCGCTCAGCCGCGTACGGCCGTGTTCCGCGTGCTCGCGGGCCGTGGGGTCAGCCCTTGAAGCGCGGGAACGCGGAACGGCCCGCGTAGACCGCGGCGTCGTCGAGGATCTCCTCGATGCGCAGCAGCTGGTTGTACTTGGCGACGCGCTCGGAGCGGGCCGGGGCGCCGGTCTTGATCTGGCCGCAGTTGGTGGCGACGGCCAGGTCGGCGATGGTGACGTCCTCGGTCTCGCCGGAGCGGTGGGACATCATGCACTTGAAGCCGTTGCGCTGGGCTAGCTCGACGGCGTCGAGGGTCTCGGTCAGCGAGCCGATCTGGTTGACCTTGACCAGCAGGGCGTTGGCGGCGCCCTCCTCGATGCCGCGGCCGAGGCGCTCCGGGTTGGTGACGAACAGGTCGTCGCCGACGATCTGGACCTTCTCGCCCAGCTTGTCGGTGAGGACCTTCCAGCCCGCCCAGTCGTCCTCGTACAGCGGGTCCTCGATGGAGACCAGCGGGTACGCGGCGACGAGCTCCTCGTAGTACTCCGTCATCTGCGCGGCGGAGCGGTCCTGGCCCTCGAAGGCGTAGACGCCGTCCTTGTAGAACTCGGAGGCGGCGACGTCGAGCGCGAGCGCGATGTCCTGGCCGGGCGCGTAACCGGCCTGCTTGATGGCCTCGACGATGAGGTCGAGCGCCTCGCGGTTCGAGCCCAGGTTCGGGGCGAAGCCGCCCTCGTCGCCGAGGCCGGTGGACAGCCCGCGCTCCTTCAGCACGCCCTTGAGCGTGTGGTAGACCTCCGCGCCCCAGCGCAGCGCCTCGGAGAAGGACTCCGCGCCGATCGGCGCGATCATGAACTCCTGGATGTCCACGTTGGAGTCGGCGTGCGAGCCGCCGTTGAGGATGTTCATCATCGGCACCGGCAGGAGGTGCGCGTTGGGGCCGCCGAGGTAGCGGAAGAGCGGCAGGTCGGACGCCTCGGAGGCGGCGTGCGCGACGGCGAGGGAGACGCCGAGGATGGCGTTGGCGCCGAGCGAGGACTTGTCCGCCGTGGCGTCCAGGTCGAACATCGCCTGGTCGATCAGGCGCTGCTCGGTGGCGTCGTAGCCGACGAGCTCCGGGCCGATCTGCTCGATGACGGCGAGGACGGCCTTCTCGACGCCCTTGCCCTGGTAGCGGTTGCGGTCGCCGTCGCGCAGCTCCAGCGCCTCGAAGGCACCGGTGGAGGCGCCGGACGGAACGGCGGCACGGCCCGTGGAGCCGTCGTCGAGGCCGACCTCGACCTCGACCGTGGGGTTGCCTCGCGAGTCGAGGATCTCGCGAGCTACGACGACGTCGATGGACGGCACGAGTGTCTCCTTCATGGGGTGACTGGTTTCTGCACCCCGAGCCTAACGGGCCGGGGGCATCCGCCCGCGCGCAGCCCGGGCTCCGGGCCGAAAAATGGGCCAAAGGGCCAGATCAGAGGACGAATGGCGGTGTTGTTCGCCGAACGGGGAATGGGGGCCGGAACTGGACACCGCCGGAGGGGCAGCCGACACGACACCCCCGGACATGCGAGTGCCCCGCTACGGCGCGATCGGGGGGAATGGCGCGCCGCAGCGGGGCGGTCTCTCATGAGCGGAGAGACAGGGACGGTGATGAAGCCGTCCCGGAGGAGCGGATCAGCTCAGGTGGAGCTGCTGACCCGGGTAGATCAGGTTGGCGTTGGAGACGATGCCCTTGTTCAGGTTGTACAGCTTCTCCCAGCCGCCCTTGACGCTGTGCTCCTTGGCGATCTTGCCGAGGGTGTCGCCGGACTTGACCTTGTACTCGCCGTCGCCCTTCTGGATGGACTTCGGCGCGACGGGCTTCGGCGCGGCCTGCTTGGGGGCGGCCTGCTTGGGGGCCTGCTGCTTCGGCGCGTAGTGCTTCGGGGCCTGCTGCTTCGGCGCGGCCTGGCGCTCGCTGCGGTCCGCGTGCTGCGTGCTGCGGCTGCTGGAACCGGTGTCGACGCCGGCGGCGGGGCCACCGGAGGACAGGTTGCCGGCGCCGGCGCAGGACCAGGCGCCCGGGCCCTGCATGGCGAGCAGCTTCTCGGCGGTGGCGATCTGCTGGCCCTTGGTGGCCTGGTCGGCACGCGGGGCGTACTGGGTGCCGCCCGCGGCGGCCCAGCTGGACTGGTTGAACTGCAGGCCGCCGTAGTAGCCGTTGCCGGTGTTGATCGACCAGTTACCACCGGACTCGCACTGCGCGACCTTGTCCCAGGTGGAGACGGAGGCGGCGGAGGCCGAGGTGGCGCCCATCAGCGGGACGGCGACAGCGGCACCGGCGACGCCGGCGAGCGTGGCGACACGGACGGCCTTGGACGGACGGCGGTGCTTGCCCTTGGAGATAAGCATGTTGGTTTCCTCACCGACGCCTACGAGGTGAGCTGTCGGGTTCGGGCTGTGAGCTGCCCGGCCTCGTGTGCCGGAGCACACGGGGCTTCACCCCTAGCCGTCCCGGTCCCCGTCGGTGTCGACGGGCCGTTCCGGCGGCCTACCTGGTTCCCCCGCTCCTGCCTACGGCGCTTTCGCGACGAATCCAGCGACCGCCGGCAGGATTCGGCGTGGCGATCGTGGTGCTCACGGTGGCGAGCGGTGACGACGTTAAACACACTGCCCAGGAGGGTTCAAACCCCCCCTCCTGACGGCAGTTGCCTCTACTTACCCACAGAAACAGCACATTTCCGCAGGTGAGAGACGGTAGGGAGAGATCGGGCAGGGGAGGAACCCGGGGCTGTCAACGAGACCCATGTCTCACTTTCCCTCGGAACGGACATACCGCCCGTACCGTCGCTCTCACGTTCCGAGATCAAGTTTCTGACCAGGGAAAATGAGATCGGGGTCGCTTCCTACGGTGCCGTGGTTGCGCTCGTAGAGGCTGGTCCAGCCGCCGGCGACGGAATGCTCCTCCGCGATCACCGAGAGGCTGTCCCCCGACCGCACCGTGTAGTCGTGAGGGGCCTGTTGGGGCGTACGAGACGAATTCCCGGCGCGCGATTCCCCACCGCGCGATTCCCCGCCGCGCGACGCGTGCCGGCCGCCGCCGCTCCGTCCGGCGTCGTCCTGCGCGGAGGAGCCCGTGCCGTCGTCCCCCTTGCTCCCTTCGCCCCCCTTCTCCCCTTCATCCGTGCCGCCGCGGTGCCGGCCCTCGCCGGACGTCGGCGACCCCGTCGTGGAGGTCGTGGGGTCGGTGGAGGGCTCAGTGGGCTCGGAAGGGGTCGTGGAAGGCGTCTGAGAGGGCTTGCCGCCGGGCTCGGGGGTCCCGGACGGGCTGGAGCCGTCCGCGCCGGTCGCGCCGGAGCCCTTCTCGCCGTCGCCCTTCCCGCTCGGCGTCGCGCTCGAACCGCCCTTTCCGGAGTCGGCCTTCCCCGGCTCCGTACGGCCCTTGCCCTTGTCCTTGCTCTCGCTCTTGTCCTTGCCCTCGCCCTTGTCCTCGCCTGAGGGTTTCTGGGACGGGTCGGAGCTGTGGGAGGGCGAGGGCGACTGGGCGGAGGGCTCCGAGGACGGCGTCTGGGTGCTGCCCGGGTCGACGCCCGGGGCCGCACTGCCGCGGTTGAGCCCGGAACTGACCGCGCATCCCGACCAGGGCTTGGTGCCCTGGCCCTCCAGGATCTTCTGGGCCACGGCTATCTGCTGGGCCCGGCTGGCCAGGTCGGGTCTCGGCGCGTACGCCCTCCCCCCGTACAGATCCCACGTCGACTGCGAAATCTGGAGCCCGCCGTAGAAGTCGTTCCCGGCGTCGGCGCTCCACGTTCCGCCGCTCTCGCATTGAGCGACGCGGTCCCAGGTCGCTGCGTCCGCGGCGTTCGCACCGGTGGCCGCGAGCAGCGGCATGGCGATTCCGGCGCCCGTCACCCCCGCCGCTACGACGATGGCCGGGACCTGACGGGGGCGGCGGTGTCGACCGTTCCCGGTGCGCATGCGGTTGCCTCTCGTGTGACGGCTGAGTTGTCGGTTCCTCGGTTGCCGAGTTGTCGGTTGCTGAGATGTCGGTTGCCGAGTTGCCGGTTGCTGAGTTGTCGGTTGAAGATAGCGACGCGCTCAGTCAGTCACAAGCCGATGTAGCCGAGGTCACGCGGAGGTCACGTCGCTTGACGCTTCGTCACTTCTGGCGGGGCGTGAACTCCACGGGCAGCGTGCGCAGTCCGCGCATGATGAGGCCGCCGCGCCACCGCAACTCCTCCGGTTCCGCCGCGAGACGCAGGTCGGGCAGGCGCCGCAGCAGCGTCGCGAGGGCGGCCCGGCCCTCCAGCCGGGCGAGCGGCGCGCCGATGCAGTAGTGGACGCCGTGCCCGTATCCGAGGTGCTGATTGTCACCGCGCGAGAGATCGAGGGTGTCCGGTTCGGCGAACCGCTCCGGATCGCGATCCGCCGCCGCCAGCACGACGAGTACGGGATCGCCCGTGCCGATCCGCTGCCCGCCCAGGGTGATCGGCTCGGTGGCGAACCGCCAGGTCGCCAGCTCCACCGGTCCGTCGTAGCGCAGCAGTTCCTCGATGCCGGTGGCGAGCAGGCTCTCGTCGCCCGCGTCCAGGGCCCGCTGCAACCGCTCGCGCTGGCCGGGGTTGCGCAGCAGCGCGTACGTGCCGTTGCCGATGAGGTTCACGGTGGTCTCGAACCCCGCGAAGAGCAGGATGAACGCCATCGCGGCCGCCTCGTTCTCGCTGAGGTGCTCGCCGTGGTCGGAGGCCCGGATCAGACCCGAGATCAGATCATCGCCGAGGTCCGAACGCTTACGGTGGATCAGCTCCGCCAGATACGTACGCATCTTCTTGACGGAACGGGCCACTCCGCCGCGCGGCCCGCCGCCGTGCCGGATCATCATGCCCGCCCAGTCGCGGAAGTCGTCCTGATCCTCGCGGGGCACGCCCAGCAGATCGCAGATCGCGTAGATGGGGAGCGGAAAGGCGAACTCGTGGATGAGGTCGGCGCTGCCCCGCGCGGCGAAGCCGTCGATGAGGCCGTCCGTCAGCGCCTGCACTCGCGGCGCGAACTCCGCGACCCGGCGCGGTGTGAACGCCTTCGAGACCAGGCGCCGCAGCCGCGTGTGGTCCGGCGGGTCGATGTTCAGCAGATGCGTCATCAGGTTGGCGCTGCGCTCGCCCGGAATGCCGATCTTGCCCTTGCCGTGCGCGGCCTCGGAGTGGTGCACGGGGTTCTTCGACAGCCGCCCGTCGGCGAGCGCCTGCCGGGCATCCGCGTAACGCGTCACCAGCCAGGCCTCGACCCCGCTGGGCAGCTCGGTACGGCGTACGGGCGCGTGCTCGCGCAGCCAGGCGTACGCGGGGTAGGGGTCGGCGGCGAATTCCCAGCTGAAGAGGGCGGGGACGGGGGCGTCGGCGTTCTTGTCGTGCACCCCACGACGCTATAGGAGCCCCCGCCCCCGTGGGCGAGGGGCGTTCTCGGCCTCTACGTATGCCCGCCGCCCCCGCTGCCGAAGCCGCCGCTCCCCCCTTCGTTCCACTTGCGCGGCTCCTGCTCCGGATCGCTGTGGCTGTCCGGGTCCGTCAGCTCGTGCGGCAGATAGCGGTGCCCGTCCGGAGCCAGCTCGTCGGTGGCACGCCCCTCCTTGACGTAACCGAGCGAGTCCCGCTCCCCGTCATGCCCCGGACCGTGATCAGCGGGCATGGGCCCGCTCTGCTCGTCCGGCGTCTGCCACGAACCGGCACGCTCCTGCGGCTCCTGCGGCGGAGCGGGCTCCCGCTCGCGCCGCTTGCGCCCGTAGGCGACGGCCCCGATCAGCAGAGCCACAACCACGATCCCGACGGCCAACGGAGCGATCCCGCCGCGCAGCCCGTTGTCGGCGGCGAGATAGAAGATCTCTGAGTGCATGGCACTGGGGTACCCCCCGATCGCCCAGACATGTCGCCCCCTAGGCCGAACGGGTGTACGGACGTAGGCCTGAAGCCGCACCGACGGACCCGGCTGAGCCCGTACGGACCGTGGCGGGGGCCGGTCGGGGCGCGGGGCGTGGTGGTGGGGGGCAGTGCCCACGCGCCCGGTCGGCCGGTCGGCCGGGCGGTCGTCCGGCCGATCGGGGGCAGGTTCAGTCCGTGGCGGTGGTGGGGTCGGGGGCGTCGCTGGCGTCGGCAGCGGGGGCGGGGGCAGGGACGGACTCCGCGGCGCGGATCGCATCGCGGTAGGTACGGGCGGCCGCACGCAACGCCGTCTCCGGCTCCGTCCCTTCCTCCACGGCCCGTACGGCGAGCGCCAGCAGTTCGTACCCGACGCCGGGCCCGGCCGGCACCGCGACGTCGAGCCCGGCCCCCTGGGCCCGGGAGGCGAGCTTGGCGGCGAGCGCGAGGGCGGGCTGGCCGAGCGGTACGCCCTCGGTGACCGAGTCGCGCTGCTTCTCGATCGCCTTGGTCCGCAGCCAGTGCGCCTTCACGTCTTCGGCGCTCTCCGCGCTCTCCGCGCCGAAGACGTGCGGGTGCCGGTGGATGAGCTTGTCGACGATGGTGCCCGCGACATCGTCGATGGCGAACGGCTCGTCCGGGTCGTCCTGCGCGATGCGCGCGTGGAAGACGACCTGGAGCAGCACATCGCCCAGTTCCTCGCGTACCGCCTCCTTGTCTCCTTCCTCGATGGCTTCGAGCAGTTCGTAGGTCTCCTCCACCGCGTACTTCGCGAGGTCCTCGTGCGTACGGACGCCGCTCCACGGGCATTCCCGGCGGATCCGGTCCATGACCTGCACCAGGTCGAGCAGGCGCGCGCCCGGCAGGTCGTACGAACCGGGCAGCAGCTCCAGCGCGGGCATCCGCTCCCGCCCGGAACCCGCGAGCCGGGCGAGTCCGGCGGTGAGCGCCGACTCGCCCTCGGCGGAGGTGATGACCACGGCGGTGCGCCCACCGTCCAGGCAGTAGCCGACGAGCTCGCGGGCGTCCGCCACCGCCCCCTCGGCCTCGACGCCGGCCTCCCCCAGATACGGCAGCTGCGGGTGACCGGGGTCGGCGCACAGCACCCGGTCGGCGGCGCGCAGCACCTGCCAGGCGGGCCACGACAGCAGACCGGGGGCGACCCGGTGGCTGGTGGTCAGCAGGACGATACGGCCGGGGTCGGCCGCACCGTCCGCGGGCCCGGCGCCGCCCTGCGGGGCGGCGGTGCGGTGCGGGTCAGGGGCGCGGTGCGGGGGCGCGCTGTCCTGGCGGCTGGAACTGTCTGGCGCGGAAGCGTTCACGCCGTCGAGCGTAAGCGACCGCTCACATCCGCTGCTCGGGCGCCGGTGTGGCCGCGCGCAGCCACGGCTCACTGGCGGCCTGGGCGGTGCCGCGCTTGGCGTCCCAGCTGCCGTAGCGCGGGTTGACGTCGACGCCGATGGACTTGGACGTCGTCATCAGCACCTGGTTGGTACGGGCGGCCCCGAGCCGCTGGTCCAGCTTGGCGCGGGTGTAGTCCATCTTGATGGCCTGGTCGATCTGGTCGGGCGCGACTCCCAACGACAGGAACCTGGCCCGTACCGCCTCCGCACCGCCATTGGCGTTCTCCAGCGCGGCGCGCTGCCGCTGCACCTCGCGCCGGGTGACGCCGACACCGTTGTCGTCGGCGGCCTTGTCCACGATCCGGTACTGGATGAGGCGGACGAGGGTGTCCTGGCCCAGCCGCGGGCTGGCCGCGACGAGCTGCTCGGCCTGCGGCGAACCGCGCTGCGCGTCCCGAACGTCCTTCACCTGGGCCTGAAGCTGGGACACGCTGATCCGGTCCTTGCCCACGACGGCTGCCGCGCCGGGATGCGGGGCGGAGCCGCACGCGGTGAGCATGGGGGCCGCGACCAACAGTGCGGCGGCGGAGACGGAGAGCGCGGTCCTGCGGCGGTGCATGGAGCCTCCCGGTGAAGATCGTTGATAACGAGGGCCGTACGAAGCCCCTCCTGGAGGGGGTGGCGGTCGGATGACGGGCGGTCGCATCGAGCTGGCGTTGATCGATGTTATGGAGTCCGCGTGGTCCAGGCCACTGATTCGACCAACGATTCGGGGCTGGTTGGGAAACGAACGGAGATGCGGCGCGCTGGTGACGGTGTGACAGGGGGAACAGCCTTCCGGCTATGGGCCGTTCCGCGCGGATTGATCCCCCTTCCCGGCTTCTGCGCCGACGCCTCCCTCCCTCCCCTACTCAACCCACGCCCAATCCTCACTCGGGCCCCGGCCTACCCAGCCCGCGCCCACCCCCGCGCCCGCCTGCCGACCTGCTCAGCCCGTGCCCGACCCCTCACTCGGCCGCCGCCGCCTGCTCTACCCGCGCCCCGCCCTCCCTCGGCCCCCAGCACACAACTCGTGCCCAACCCACACTCTGGCCCCGGCCCGCTCCGCCCGCGCCCAACGCCCGCTCGGCCCCCGGCCCGAACGGCGCCCCGCCCAACCCCTTGCTCGTCTTTTGCTCGGCCCGTGGTCGGCCCTTGGTCGGCTCTTGCTCGGCCCTCGTCCCTCGTCTCTCGTCGTGACCGGCCTCCCGGCCGGAGCGGCCCCTGATCTGAACGACGCCCGCCGAGCGGCCCCGGTCGGCCGGGCGCCTGATCACTCGGGGCGCGCGGTGCCGTCCGTCAGTCCGTCGTACAGCCCCTGTACGAGCTGCTCGCCGAGCCGCCCGGCGAGTCTCAGCGACTCCTCGAAGGAGGCGAGGGCACGGAAGCGGCGGCCGTAGCGCCGCTGGTCGGTCAGGGATATGCGGGGCAGTTGGAGCCGGCGGACGTCGAGTCGGGTGGGGGTGGAGGCGTAGCTGCTGGCCTGGCGCTGATTGGCGGTGCCGCGCAGGAATCCGGCGAGGAACCACGGATCGAGGGTGGCGGGGTCGGGCCGCAGGAGGTGCAGCCCGCGGCCGAGCGCTGCCCCGGCGCTCGCCTCGTCGATGACCCGGGCCACGGTGACGTCGCCGAGGACGGGCACCACCACATCGCCCTCCTCGACTCGGAGGGGCTCCTCGGCTGCGCCTTCGGAGAGCGTGCCGGACGGCTCGGAGCCCACTATGACGTCGTGCTCGGTCAGGACGGGAGGCGCACCCGTCGGGTCGGGACTCGCGCCGCTCCCCCCGGCACGCAGCACCAGGGCGCCGGCGCGGGCCAGTTCGCCGACGGTGGTGGACCGACGGCCGGGCACGGCGGTCTCGGCGGAGGTGGAGGCGAGCGGTCTCGCGGGGTCGGGGGTGAGCCCGGAGGTACGCCGCAGCGCCGTGGTGAGCCGGGCGTGCACATCGGCCAGTTCCGCGGCTCCGCCGCCCGCCGTGGGCGGAGGGAGGTGGCGGGCGGGGGCGAGGTCGACGTCGTCGTCGAGGACGTCGATGACGGGCAGCGAGCGGCAGACGCCGGGCTTCTCCTCGGTGGAGCCGTTCCGGTCGAATTCCTGCCAGGCGTCGAGCACCGCGGTGCGCACGGCCTGCCAGGGCAGTTGGTCGCGGTTGGTGGCGGCCAGGTCCGCGGTGTCGATGAGCAAGAGGTGTGGTGCGGGCAGGGGTTGGGCGGTGGGGCGGCGCAGCACCCACAGGTGCAAGGGGATGCCGTAAGGCGGCGCGGCCCCCGCGGGCAGCGCGATGACGGCGCGCAGCGCGCCATGGCGCAGGAGGTCCGCGCGGATGCGGCGGCCGGAGCGGCGGGAGGCCGCGGCCGGGGGCATCAGCAGAACGGCGGTGCCTCTGGTGCTCAGCCGGGCGAGTGCGTGCTGGACCCAGGCGAGCTCGGATTCGGTGCGGGCGGGGTAGCCGTACTCCCACCGGGAGTCGTATGCCAGCTCGTCATGGCCCCAGTTGCGTTCGTTGAACGGTGGGTGGCAGAGCACGGAGTCCGCCTCCAGCTCGGGGAACGCGTCGGCGCGCAGGCTGTCGCCCGCGCGCACCCGCACCTGGGCCGTGCTGTGCAGGGCGAGGCGCAGCGCGCTGAGCGCGGCGAGGTCGGGATCGGCTTCCTGGGCGAAGATGGCCCGTGTGTGCAGCGGTCCGCTGGTATCGGCGGCGCGCAGCAGGCTGCCGGTACCGGATGCCGGATCGAAGACGGTACGTACGCCGTCCCGGTCGAGACCGGATTCGGCGAGGGCTGCCATCAGCTCGGCGGGGGCGGACGGGGTGAGCGTGTACTGCCGGGGGTTGGCGTCGAGGTGTCGGCCGAGCAGGAACTCGTATGCCGACCGCGCGCCGAGGCCGGTGGCGAGTTCGGCTGACCCGCGCAGGAGAAGAGCGGACGCGGCCACCTCGACCGGACTGGGCAGGGTGACCGGGTGCCGGTTGCCGAGCCGGGCGGTCAGCGCGGCGCCGAGGGCCGGCGGCAGCGCCTCGGCCAGATCGGGATCGGCGAGCTCGGCGAGCTCCGCCCAGTCCGCCGGCCGTTCGCGCACGAGCACGAGCACGCAGCCCGCGTGGCGAAGAGCGGTCACGGCGCCGGCCGGGTGCCCGGCGATCTGCTGCCAGACCCGCTCGCCCAGCGGAATCTCACCGACTTTTCCCTGGTCGCGCAGCCATCGCTCGATGGAGCTGAGCGCGAAGGTCGGGCTCGTCTCCGTGCCGCCGACTGGCTTGGGAAAGTCGTCGTGACGACGGCGCCAGTTGCTGACGGCGGCGCGGCCCACACCGGCGAGCCGGGCGATCCCGGCCGCTGTCACCTCTGCTGCGTTGTCCGGCATGCGCTCCCGTCCTCTCGCACTCGTGAGTTGCCTGACCTGTCGTAGCTGTTGTGACGCCGATCATACCCACCGAACCCGCGAAACCGCCTTCACGACCGTGAACTCACTCGAACCGGTGAACAGGATTGACTCGGTTCACAGCCACCTGCTGTCATTGACCCATCGACTCACACGCAGCAGGTCCGACGAGCAAGGCCCAGCTCGCGAGAAGAGGAGAGGTGGAGAAAGGACAAAGACAGAGCCGAACCTCGCTCGCGAGCGCAGGCGCGAAGAGATGAGAGGAAGGAGAGGCCGGAGGAGGGAGAGGTCGGAGGAGGGAGCAGCAGGGCTCTCGTCCGCGGGCACGGACACGGGCTCGGGCACGTGACGAGAGAAGGACGAGAGAAAGAGGCCCCCGACTTCGTTCGCGAAGACCGCAGGGCGCAACCGATGACGGCCTGACCGCCATCACTCTCACCAGAGAAGACCGCGCGTCTCGGCGGCCCGTCCACGAATAGTGTCCGAGCCGCTCGGCTCCCTTCGCGTATCTTTTCGACATCCCGGATCGACATCCCGGATCGACATTTCGGGCCGACGTCCTGGATCAAAATCCTGGACCGACAACCCGGATCGACACCCCGAAACAGGCCCAAGAGACCCCGAGACAAGGACCGCCCATGGACACGGCCGCAGCAGTCGCAGCACCCGGCCACAGCACGGCCGAGGCCGCGCCCGCCGCCGGTGCGCGCACCGCGGCCCTGCGCAACCCGCGCCTGGACCCGTACTGGCTCGCAGCAGCGCTGTTCATCGCCTTCGCCGCGCTCTCCATCTGCCGCTATCGGCGCTTGCTGACGATGTCGTGGGATCTCGGGATCTTCGAGCAGGCCATACGGGCCTACGCCCACTTCCAGGCGCCGGTCGCCGATCTCAAGGGGCCCGGCACCAACATCCTCGGCGACCACTTCAGCCCCGTCACCGCTCTCCTCGCCCCCTTCTACCGGGTCTTCCCCACCCCCGTGACACTGCTCGTCGCACAGGCGGCACTGTTCGCGGTCTCCGCCATACCCGTGACGCGCGTCGCCGCCCATCTGCTGGGGCGCAAGCGTGGCCTCGCCATCGGTCTGGCCTTCGGGCTTTCCTGGGGCGTCCAGCGCGCCGTCGAGTTCGACTTCCATGAGATCGCCTTCGCCATGCCGCTGATCGCCTTCTCCCTGGAAGCGGTCGTGCGGCACCGCTGGCAGGCCGCCTTCTGGTGGGCGCTCCCCCTCGTCCTGGTCAAGGAGGACCTCGGGCTGACCGTCGCAGCGATAGGGTCCGTCATGCTGGTGCGGCTCCGCGGCAAGGAGCAGCCGCGCATGGTCGCGCTCGCCGCCGGGCTCGTCGCCTTCGGACTCGCCGCGGCCGTCATCACCTTCGGGGTGATCATTCCGGGGTTCAACAACAGCGGCTCGTACGACTACTGGAACAAGCTCAACGGCGACGGCGGGCCGGCACCCACCATTCCCTTCGACACCGCCCTCCGCACCCTGCTGTGGATCCTGCTGCCCACCACCGGGCTGCTCGCGCTGCGCTCCCCGCTGCTGATCGTGGCCCTGCCCACCCTGGCCTGGCGGTTCCTGTCCCACGACGACCACTACTGGGGCATCGACTGGCACTACAGCGCGGTGCTCATGCCCGTCGTCTTCATCGCCCTCGTCGACGCGCTCGCCGGAGTGGGCGCGAGCCCTCGCGCATGGCTGCGCTCGTACGCCCAGCACATACCCGCGGCCGCGGCCGCCGCGGCACTCGCGCTCACCACATCGCTCCCCCTGGCCGACCTCACCGAGGCCGACACCTACCGCAAGTCGTCGGCGGTCAACGCCATCGACCGGCTGCTGAACCGCATCCCCGACAACGCGACCGTCGAGGCCAACGTCGGCCCGATAAGCAGGCTCACGGACCGCTGCCGAGTGTTCTGGATAGGAGGAACCGGCGGGATACAGCCCGACTACGTGGCGCTGCGCAACGACGCCGCCAAGACTCCGGCGGAGCTGCTCGACGAGGCCCAGCGGATGCACCCAGGTACCACGTACACGTACCTCGGTGGCGACGGCGGCTACGCCGTGCTGCGGCGGGCCGCACCCACCCCGGCGCCCGCCGCCGCCACCGCCGCCGCACCTTCCACCGCCGTCGCGTCGCGCTGAAGCTGTCGCGTCGCTCTGGAACTGTCGCGTCGCTCTGGAGCCGCTTCGTCTCAAGACCACTTCGTCTCGAAACCGATTCGGCTCAGGACCGCTCCGTCGTGAGGCGACTCAGGTCTTGAAGCGGCTGCGCGCTGGCGCCGGTGCGGCCCGACGCTACTTGGCCTTGAAGCGGACGGGGGCCTCGGTGGGGTTGCCGCCGGTGGGGAGCTTGGCGGAGGGGCAGGTGGTGAGGACCTTCTTCATCGCGTCGCGTTCGGCGGCGGTCACCCACAGGCCGTACTTCTTCTTCACGGCGACCTGGTGGGCGACGTAGTCGCAGCGGTACGCCGTGTTGGAGGGCAGCCAGGCCGCCGTGTCCCCGTCGCCCTTCTGGCGGTTGGCGGAGGCGTCGGAGGCTATGAGGTTCAGCGGGTCGTTCGCGAGCGCTATGCGCTTGCTCGGCGACCACTGCCGGGCGCCCTTCTTCCAGGCGTCGGACAGGGCCACCGCGTGGTCGATGTCTATCTTGCTGTGGCCCCGTACGTAGTGGACGGTCTTGCCGGTGTACGGGTCCTTGGTCAGGGTGCCGGAGGCGACCTTGCAGTGGCCGTCGGTGAACTTCACGTCCGTCAGGTCGCGCTTGAGGATGTCGTCCCGGGTGTCGCAGTGGTTGCCGTCGGTGTCGAGCCAGGCGCGGCCGAAGCGGTCGCGGGCGTAACCGTCCATGGTGCCGCTCGCCTTGACCTTCAGTGAGGAGACGGCGGACAGGGCGCCGCCGGACTTCCCGGCGGACTTGTCTGCGGACTTGTCTTGGGTGCTGCCGCCGTTGTCGCTGTCCGGCGAGCACCCGGTGACGGTCACGGTCAGCAGGGCGGCACCGGCGAGGGCGGTGCCGGCGAGCACGCGGCGGCGGGAGCGGAGGCGGGCAGGCAGCGGGAAACTCTTCACGTCAGGGAACATCCACTCTGGGATCGGCGGCTGAAAGCGGGGCGCACCCCGCGCCCCGCAAGATCCTAAAACGGACAGACCGCCGTCCCCTGCGACCGAGCGGGGGCGGGTGCCGTCACTTCAAAGGCTGCCCGGCGCCCACCCCTACGAACCCACCCCTACGAACCCACGGCTACGGCCCCATTGCTACGGACCCGCAGCTACGCATCCGCAACTACGAGATCGCGGCTACGGCCCCGCCCCTACGAACCCATCGTCACGAACGACCCCATAGCCACGGACCCGTAGCCACCAACCCAGAGCCGCGAGCCCACAGCCGCGAGCTCAGAGCTACGAGCCCACGACGGTGGTGAGGAACTCTCCCGTCCACGCCAGCAGTTCACGTCCCATCAGCGGTTTGCCGCCGATGCGGGCCGTTGTCGGGCGAGGGACGAGGAGTTGCCGGGTGGCCGGCTTCATGACCGTGCGGGGGTGGAGCCGCTTGAGGCGGAGTTCCTGCGACTCGCGCAGTTCCACCGGTCCGAAGCGGATGTTGGAGCCCTGGAGGGTGATGTCCGCGACGCCGCAGGCCCGGGCGAGCATCCGCAGGCCGGCGACGAGCAGCAGGTTCTCGACCGGTTCCGGCAGCTTGCCGTAACGGTCGGTCAGCTCCTCGCGGACGGCCTTGATGTCCTCCTCGCTGCTCGCGGAGGCGATGGCCCGGTACGCCTGGAGGCGCAGCTGCTCGCCCGGCGCGTAGTCGTGCGGCACGTGCGCGTCGACCGGCAGCTCGATCTTCACCTCCGGCGGCGCCTCCTCCTGCTCCTGGCCGTCCAGCGAGGCGCGGTAGTCCGCGACGGCCTCGCCGACCATGCGCATGTACAGGTCGAAGCCGACGCCCGCGATGTGCCCGGACTGCTCGCCGCCCAGCAGGTTGCCCGCGCCGCGGATCTCCAGGTCCTTCATGGCGACGTACATGCCCGCGCCCATCTCGGTGTGCTGGGCGATGGTGGCGAGCCGTTCGTGGGCCGTCTCGGTGAGCGGCTTCTCCGGCGGGTACAGGAAGTAGGCGTAGCCGCGCTCGCGGCCGCGGCCGACGCGGCCGCGCAGCTGGTGCAGTTGCGAGAGGCCGAAGTTGTCGCCGCGCTCCACGATGAGGGTGTTGGCGTTGGAGATGTCGATGCCCGACTCCACGATGGTCGTCGAGACCAGCACGTCGAACTTCTTCTCCCAGAAGTCGACCACGACCTGTTCCAGCTGCGTCTCGCCCATCTGCCCGTGCGCCGTCTGGATGCGCGCCTCCGGCACGATCTCCCGGAGCCGGGCGGCGGCGCGGTCGATGGACTCGACCCGGTTGTGGATGTAGAAGACCTGGCCCTCGCGGAGCAGTTCGCGGCGGATGGCCGCGCCGATCTGCTTCTGCTCGTACGGGCCGACGAAGGTCAGCACCGGGTGGCGCTCCTCCGGCGGCGTGGTGATCGTGGACATCTCGCGGATGCCGGTGACCGCCATCTCCAGCGTCCGGGGAATGGGGGTGGCCGACATGGTCAGCACGTCCACGTTGGCGCGGAGCTTCTTCAGCTGCTCCTTGTGCTCGACGCCGAACCGCTGCTCCTCGTCGACGATGACCAGGCCCAGGTCCTTGAACTTCGTCTCGGACGAGAACAGCCGGTGGGTGCCGATGACCAGGTCGACGGTGCCGTCCTTGAGCCCCTCCAGCACCGCCTTCGCCTCGCTGTCCGTCTGGAAGCGGGACAGTGCCCGGACGTTGACGGGGAACTGCCCGTAGCGCTCGGTGAACGTGCCGAAGTGCTGCTGCACCAGCAGTGTCGTCGGCACCAGCACGGCGACCTGCTTGCCGTCCTGCACCGCCTTGAAGGCGGCCCGCACCGCGATCTCGGTCTTGCCGTATCCGACATCGCCGCAGACCAGCCGGTCCATCGGGACCGACTTCTCCATGTCCTCCTTGACCTCGGCGATCGTCGTGAGCTGGTCGGGCGTCTCCGCGTACGGGAAGGCGTCCTCCAGTTCGCGCTGCCAGGGCGTGTCCGGGCCGAAGGTGTAGCCGGGGGCGGCCATCCGGGCCGAGTAGAGCCGGATCAGGTCGGCGGCGATCTCCTTGACGGCCTTCTTCGCGCGCGCCTTGGTCTTGGTCCAGTCGGCGCCGCCGAGCCGGTGCAGGGTGGGGGCCTCGCCGCCCACGTACTTGGTGATCTGCTCCAGTTGGTCGGTCGGCACGAAGAGCCGGTCGCCGGGCTGGCCGCGCTTCGCGGGCGCGTACTCGACCAGCAGGTATTCGCGGGTGGCGCCCTGCACGGTGCGCTGCACCATCTCCACGTAGCGGCCCACGCCGTGCTGTTCGTGGACGATGAAGTCGCCGGGCTGGAGGGTGAGCGGGTCGATGGTCTTGCGGCGGCGGGCCGGCATCCGGCCCAGTTCCTTGGCCGCGGCCCGCTGCCCCGACAGGTCCGTCTCGGTCAGCACCACCAGCTTCAGGCCGGGGTCCACGAAGCCGTGCTCGATGGAGCCGCAGGCCACGTGCACCACGGACGGCGTGAGCTGCGCGAGCCCGCCCGTACCGCTGCCGGGAACAGTCCCACTGCCAGAAGCGGCCCCGCTGCCGGAAGCGGCCCCGGCGTCGGTAGCGGTAGCGGTACCGCTGTCGGGAGCGGCCAGCCGGGCGGGGATGCCCTCGCCGGAGAGCACCTCCACGGTACGGGCGGCGGGGCCGTGGCCCTCGGTGACGAAGACCGCGCGCCAGCCGTCGGCCAGCCAGCCCTTGGTGTCGGCCAGGGCGCGGGCGGTGTCACCTCGGTAGACCTCGGGGGCGTGCATGCCCAGCCCCAGGGTGCCGTCGTCCAGTTCCTCGTCCGCGGCGAAGGGGCTGACCGTCCACCACATCATGCCCAGTTCGCGGGCGTGGTCCCGGACGTCCGCGATGCCCCACAGGGACGCCGCGCCCACGTCGATGGGGGCCGCGCCGCCGACGGCGGAGGCCGCCCAGGACGCCTGGAGGAACTCCTGCGAGGTGGCGACCAGGTCGGCGGCGCGGGTACGGACCCGCTCCGGGTCGCAGACCACCGTCATGCTCCCGGCGGGCAGCACGTCCAGCAGCAGTTCCATGTCGTCGACCAGGACGGGGGCCAGGGACTCCATGCCCTCGACGGCGATCCCCTCGGCGATCTTGCCGAGCAGTTCGCCGAGCTCCGGGTGGTCCTCGGCGAGGGCGGCGGCCCGCTCCCGTACGTCCTCGGTCAGCAGCAGTTCCCGGCAGGGCGGAGCCCACAGCCCGTGCTCGGCGACCTCCAGGGACCGCTGGTCGGCGACCTTGAAGTAACGGATCTCCTCGACGTCGTCGCCCCAGAACTCCAGCCGCAGCGGGTGTTCCTCGGTCGGCGGGAACACATCGAGGATGCCGCCGCGCACGGCGAACTCGCCGCGCTTCTCGACCAGTTCCACCCGCGCGTACGCGGCCGCCGCCAGCCCGTCCACGACCTCTTCGAGGTCGGCGCTCTGCCCGCTCCGCAGGCTGACCGGCTCCAGCTCGCCGAGCCCCTTGACCTGCGGCTGGAGTACGGACCGTACGGGCGCGACCACGATGCTCACGGGGCCGGCCGCCGGGTCGTCCGGGCTCGGGTGCGCCAGCCTGCGCAGCACCGCGAGGCGGCGGCCGACCGTGTCCGAGCGCGGGGAGAGCCGCTCGTGCGGCAGGGTCTCCCACGACGGGTATTCCACCACCGCGTCCTGGTGGCCCGCCGGCATCAGCGAGCGCAGGGCGGAGGCCAGGTCCTCGGCCTCCCGGCCGGTGGCGGTGACCGCCAGCACGGTACGGCCCGCGCCGCCGCCTCCCCTGGGGTCGCGGGCCAGCGCCGCGATGGTGAAGGGGCGCGCGGCGGGCGGGCCGACCAGGTCGAGGTGGGGCCGGTTGCCGTCGGCTGCGGCCTTTACCGCTTCGGCGAGCGCCGGATCTTTGACGACTGCGTCGAGCAGGCCGTGCAGGCTCATGGAGGCTTCCGTCCCAGGGGAGTGGACTCGATGGGGAATGAGAGGTGGGGAGAGGGGCGCGGAGGAAGAGGAAGAGGGAGGGTAAGGGGAAGGGGGATCGAGGAGTGGGGATCGAGGAATGGTCGGGTGGGCGGACAACGCGAACCGCCCGACACGTCCAACGTGCCGGGGTTCTCCAGCCTACGACGGGGCACCGACACGCACACGCGGGACCGGTCCGGGCGCGCTCCCCCGCGATGCGCCCGGACCGGCCTGCACTGGGGGGGAGGAGGCGGGGCAGTCGTCCGCCCGGACCTGCGATCAGCCCGGGCGGACACACGTCCCCCCTCGGGGCCCCGCACCCCGCAAGGCCGGCCCCCTTCGGACCCGCCCCCCGGCAGGCCCGTCCCCCATCGGACCCATCCCCCAGCGGGCCCGTCCCCCTCGGACCCGCCCCCCGGCAGGTCCGTCCCCCATCGGACCCATCCCCCGGCAGGCCCGTCCCCCCTCGGACCCGCCCCCCGGTAGGCCCGTCCCCCTTCGGACCCATCCCCCGGCAGGCCCGTCCCCCTCGGGTCCCGCGCCCCGCAGGGCCGGTTCCCGCTCGGGCCCTGCCCCCCCCGCAGGGCCCGTCCCCCCTCGGCCCGCCCCCCGCGGGCCCTCTCCGTCGGCGGGCCCGTATCCCCCGTGGGCCCGCCTCCCCCGCACCGGCCGTCAGCCCGGCGCGGGGAGTCTCCTGGTCGTACCATCGGCGCACGAGGCGCCCGCCGCTGCCCCATCCACGCAGTTCGCCCGCCGCCGCCCCATCCACGCGGCCCGCCCGCCACCGCACCGGCGGGGCGTCGGCGGGGGCACCGCCAGGGCGCTGGCGGAGCACCGGCGGGCGCGCCCCGCCCCCTCGCTCACTCCGTGGCGATGGCGTTCAGCACGTTCATCCGGCCCGCGCGGAACGCCGGTACCAGGGCCGCGATCAGCCCCACCACCGCCGATCCGGCGAAGACGGCGCCGATCGTCGGCCAGGGGATCTCCAGCACGACGAGCCCCTGGAGCGCCAGCAGCTTCTGGGCCGTCGCGCCCCAGGCCATGCCTAGCCCGAGCCCGAGCAGCGCGCCGAAGAGTGCGATGACCACCGATTCGAGGCGGATCATGCGCCGCAGCTGGCGGCGGGAGAGGCCGACGGCCCGCATCAGCCCGATCTCGCGGGTGCGCTCGACGACCGACAGGGCCAGGGTGTTCACGACGCCCAGCACCGCGACGATGATGGCCAGCGCCAGCAGCCCGTAGACCAGGTTCAGCATCTGCCCCATCTGGTCCTCAAGGGTCTTCTTGTAGTCGGCCTGGTCGCGGACCTTGTACTGCGGGTAGTCGTGCAGGTTGGCCTTGAGCGCGCTGTACGCCGCCTTCTCCTGGCCGTCCTTCGCCGTGCCGAACATCAGCTGGCTCAGCGGCATCTTGTCGGCCGGCAGGTACCGCTGCGCGGTGGCGATGCCCAGGTTCTTCGTACCGCCGTCCATCGTGCCGCTCGATGTGATGGCGCGCACCGTGAGCTGCGCGGTCCGGCCGCCCGCGAAGGCCACGCCCAGTTTGTCGCCGATCTTGATCCCGTGGTCCTTGGCGTAGTCGTCGCCCACCGAGACCGAATCGGGCCGGTACGCGGCCGACATGTCGCCCTGGACCGTCTCGGTCCGCAGGTCCCGCGCATACGTCGGGTCGGCGGCGGCCAGCTCCTCCTCGACGGTCTTCCCGTCGGGCGAGGTGATCTTCGCGTTGATGTTCTTGTAGCGGGACACGTGCGCCAGGCCCGGCGTCTCCCTGACCGCCTTCTCCGCCGCCGGGGTGATCTGCTGCCCGGTGTCGGACTGGACGATGTAGTCCGCGCCGACCGTCTTGTCCAGCTCGTCGGTGGCCGAGGCGACCATCGAGGAGCCGACGACCGACAGGCAGGCCACCAGCGCGAGCCCGATCATCAGGGCGGCGCCCGTGGCGCCCGTACGCCGCGGGTTGCGCAGCGCGTTGCGTTCGGCCATCCGCCCCACCGGGCCGAAGACCCGCAGTACGACGGCGCTCAGCACCCGCACCACGAACCCGGCCAGCAGCGGCCCGACGACCACGAACCCCACGAGCGTGCAGAGCACGCCCACGCCCAGCAGCAGCGAGCCCGCGGCGGCCTCGTCGGCCCGCGAGGCGCCGATGAGTCCGGCCGCGCCGACGGCGGTGAGAACCAGGCCGACGGCGGCCCGTACCCGTCCCGCGCGACCGTCCGCCGGGGTTCCGGCGTCCCGAAGCGCGGCCATCGGGGAGATCTTGCCCGCCCGGCGTGCCGGGATGTAGGCGGCGACGACGGTGACGACGACGCCGAGCGCCAGTCCGATGGCGGGGGTGGTGGCTTTGACGGTCAGTTCGGAGGTGTCGAGCTTCATTCCGACGCTGCCCATGACCTTCATGAGCCCCACCGCGAGGCCGACGCCGGCCGCGATGCCCAGTACGGAGCCGACGACGCCGAGCATCAGCGCCTCGATGAGCACGGACCGGTTGACCTGCTTGCGGCTGGAGCCGATCGCCCGCATCAGGCCGATCTCGCGGGTGCGCTGGGCGACCAGCATCGAGAAGGTGTTGACGATGAGGAAGACGCCGACGAGGACGGCGATCCCGGCGAAGCCGAGCATCGCGTACTTCAGGACGTCGAGGAACGAGCCGACCTGCGCGGCCGCGTCCTTGACGCTCTCCTCCTTCGTCCGCACCTCGTAGCCGCCGGAGTCGCCGGAGTCGCCGGAGCCACTGGAACCAACAGAACCAGCAGAACCGGCAGCACTGCCGAGGCTGTCGGCGACGGCCTTCTTCAGCTGCTCATGGCTCACGCCGTCCGCCGCGCTCAGCTGGACCTCGGAGTAGGCGGCGGCCGATCCGAGCAGTTGAGTACGGGCGGTGGCGGAGTCGAAGGCGACGATGGCGGCGCCGGGGTTGGTGGTCTTGAACGCGGCGATGCCGGTGACGGTCGTCTCGATGGTGCCGGTCACGGAGACGGTCTTGATCCGGTCGCCGAGCTTCACCCCGTGCTTCTCGGCGGTGTCGGCGTCGATGAGCGACTCGGTGGGGCCGCGCGGCTCGTGCCCCTCGACGATGTCCATCTGCCGCTTGTCGTCCTCGCCCCAGTCGCCGGCGATGGTGGGGGCTCCGGAGGC
Organism: Streptomyces sp. NPDC050610; assembly: GCF_040654875.1. Lineage (NCBI taxonomy): Bacteria > Bacillati > Actinomycetota > Actinomycetes > Kitasatosporales > Streptomycetaceae > Streptomyces > Streptomyces sp. NPDC050610. The sequence goes on from NZ_JBFAIV010000010.1 coordinate 58,718, forward strand.
CGGGCCGATGCTGTCGCCCTTGGCGTCGGTCAGGGCGACCTTGTCGGTGGAGACCGAGCCGGCCGCCGACCGTACGCCCTCGACCTTCGCCAACTGCCCGACCAGGCTCGCGGGGACCGTCTCCGGGCGGCCGGTGCGCTGCGCGTCCTTGTCGTCCTTCTGGGACTTCGGCTGAACGGTGACGTCCGAGGCGGTGGAGCTGAAGAGCTTGTCGAAGGTGGAGTTCATGGTGTCGGTGAAGACGAGCGTGCCGCTCACGAACGCCACCGACAGCAGGACGGCGACGGCGGAGAGCGCCATGCGTCCCTTGTGCGCGAGGAAGTTGCGTATCGAGGTCTTGAGAACGGTCACGACACCCGTCCTCGCGCGTCGAACTCTTTCATCCGGTCCAGCACCATCTCGGCGGTCGGGTTCGTCATCTCGTCCACGATCAGGCCGTCGGCCAGGTACAGCGCGCGGTCCGCGTACGAGGCGGCCACCGGGTCGTGCGTGACGATCACGATGGTCTGTCCCAGCTCGTCGACGGAGCGCCGCAGGAAGCCCAGCACCTCGGCGCCGGCCCGTGAGTCCAGGTTTCCGGTGGGCTCGTCACCGAAGATGATCTCGGGCCGGGCGGCGAGCGCGCGGGCCACGGCGACCCGCTGCTGCTGGCCGCCGGACAGCTGGTTCGGCCGGTGCTTCAGCCGCTCGGCGAGCCCCACCGTCCCCACGATGCGCTCCAGCCACGCGCGGTCCGGCTTACGGCCCGCTATGTCCATCGGCAGCGTGATGTTCTCGATCGCGTTGAGCGTCGGCAGCAGGTTGAACGCCTGGAAGATGAAGCCGATCCGGTCCCGGCGCAGCTGCGTCAGCTTCTTGTCCTTGAGCCCGGTGATCTCCGTCTCGTCGAGCCAGATCTGCCCGGAGGTGACGGTGTCGAGCCCGGCCAGACAGTGCATCAGCGTCGACTTGCCGGAGCCGGAGGGGCCCATGATGGCGGTGAACTGCCCCCGGGCGATGTCCACGTCCACGCTGTCGAGCGCGACGACCCGCGTCTCGCCGGTGCCGTACGCCTTGGTGACCTGCCGCGCGCTCGCCGCAACGGCCGTACGCCTTCCGCCGCCCCCGGTCTTGGGAATCGATACAGCCGTTGTCACAGTCGGTCTCCTTGTTTCGGTGCGTGCGTCCGGTTCCGTCGCTGACATTGCTGAAGCCGATGCCGCCGATCCCGTCGATTTCGCCGATTTCGCCGGTGCGGTCATCGGCGTGGCCGAGTTCCTCGGATCTCTCGGATCTCTCGGGTCCCTCGGGTCCCTCGGATCTCTCGGGCCCCTCGGTGCCGCCGTGGTTCCCCAGACGGAAGTCGGGCGTACGTACATCAGCGTGCTCGTATCACGGGGGGCGCACGATGGTGCCCGCATGCCTCTCGCCGGTGGTGCAGGCCCGCCTCTCGCCGGTGGTGCCCGCGCTACCCCGCCCCGCCCACGGCCGTGCGGCCGACGCCACGGGAGCCGCCCGGGCCGGGCCGCTCGTCAAACAGGCTATGGAGCCCCGCGGCCCGGATCGTCATCCGCCGGAACGAACGCGGAGTCAGCGCATTTGCGTAACTGCCCCTAGGGGTACGGCCCTTGCGGACGCCCCCGGTCTCGGGGACCTTCGACGGCCGGGCCCGGCGGAACGTACGCCTCCTGCGCCCTGACTGCCTCCGATACCCGGTACCGCGCCCCGCCCCCACGTGGAAGTGTGGGTCGTACACGGACCAACGGTTCGACGGAGGGGGCACAGTGAGCGGCACCGAGCGGCGCGCGGAATCGACGGCGATACCCGAGGCGGCCACCGCCCCGCCGTCCAGACGGGGACCCGTGGCCGCCGCCCTGATGCTCGCGATGGCGCTCGCCGCCATCGACGGCACCATCGTCTCCACCGCCATCCCGCAGATCGTCGGCGACCTCGGCGGCTTCTCCGTCTTCTCCTGGCTGTTCTCCGGCTATCTGCTCGCCGTCACCGTCACCCTGCCCGTCTACGGCAAGCTCTCCGACACCTTCGGCCGCAAACCCGTCCTCGTCGTCGGCATGGTCATCTTCCTGGGCGGCTCACTGCTGTGCGCCGCCTCCTGGAACATGGCCGCCCTCATCGCCTTCCGCGTGCTCCAAGGGCTCGGCGGCGGCGCCCTCCAAGGCACCGTCCAGACCGTCGCCGCCGACCTCTACCCCCTCAAGGAACGCCCCAAGATCCAGGCCAAGCTCTCCACCGTCTGGGCCGTCTCCGCCGTCACGGGCCCCGCCCTCGGCGGCGTACTCGCCGGTTACGCGGACTGGCGCTGGATCTTCCTCGTCAACCTGCCCGTCGGCGCGGTCGCCCTCTGGCTCATCGCCCGCTACTTCCACGAGCCCCTGCGCACCCGCGCCACCGCCCGCCCCCGCGTCGACTGGCCCGGCGCGCTCGCCATCTTCGCCTGCGGCGGGCTGCTGCTCACCGCGCTCGTCCAGGGCGGCGTCGCCTGGCCCTGGCTCTCCGCACCCTCCGCCGCGTTCTTCGCCGGCAGCGCCCTGTGCGCCGCCGCCACCGTCGCCATCGAACGCCGCGCCGCGGAACCGATCATCCCCGGCTGGGTCTGGCGCCGCCGCACCATCTCCGCCGTCAACCTCTCCCTCGGCGCCCTCGGCCTCCTGATGATCGCGCCGACCGTCTTCCTGCCCACCTACGCGCAATCAGTGCTCGGCCTCGGCCCCATCGCCGCCGGGTTCGTACTGTCCGTCATGACCCTGAGCTGGCCCATCTCCTCCGCCCTGAGCAGCCGCGTCTACACCCGCACCGGCTTCCGCAACTGCGCCCTCATCGGCATGGGCTGCGCCGCCCTCGTCCTCCTCGCGTTCCCGCTGCTCCCCTACCGCGGCGCGGCCTGGCAGCCGGCGCTCCTCATGCTGGCCCTCGGCGCGGCCCTGGGCCTCTTCCAGCTCCCCCTGATCATCGCCGTCCAGTCCTCGGTCGGCTGGTCGGAGCGCGGCACCGCCACCGCCTCGATCCTCTTCTGCCGCCAGGTCGGCCAGAGCGTCGGCGCGGCCCTCTTCGGGGCCGTCGCCAACTCCACGCTCGCCGGCCGGCTCGCCGACGCCCCCGCCGCGATACGGCCCGGCCTGCCGGACGACCTCGACTCCGCGGCCCGCGCCCTGAGCCACCCCGCGACCCTCACCGCCCGGGCCGCCGACTACCTGCGCCACGCGGTCTCCACCGCCGTCGACCACGTCTACCTGGGCGCGGGCTGCGCGGCGGTCGTCGCGCTGCTCACGCTCGTACTCCTCGCGCCGCGCCGCTTCCCGATCCGGACGGAGGAGGAGAGCTGAGAGTACGTACGGGCGAGGGACGGCGTACGGGCATCGCGGGCGCGCCGGGGCGTACGGACGTACCCGCCCCCTGCCTGTACGAACGTACGCGCGCCCCTGCCCGTACGCCCCGCCACTCGCCGGCAGGCCGCCGCCCAGGCAGGGCCCGCACGCAGGGCCTGTCAGGACTCCGAGCTCGGCGCGGGCCCCGGGACCGAGCCGGCGTCGTGCGGGCCGCCCGCCTCGGCCGGCTCGGGGTCCGCGACCGCCTTCCCGGTCAGCGCGGCGAGGCTGCTGCGGACGTGCACCATGTGGGCGCGCAGCTCATCGCGCTCCTCCTCGTGCTCCCGCAGCACCCGTTCCGTCTCCCGCTCCACGCGCTCCGCCCGCGCCCGGGCCTGCGACACCAGCGACTCGGCCTGCGCCTCGGCGTCCTCCTGGCCGTGCCGGGCCGCCTCCTCGACGTCCGCGTACGCGCGCTGCGCCTCGGCCAGCACCCGCCGCCCGTACTCGTCCAGGTCCATCACGTGCGCGTCCGTGTCCGCCTCGTGCCCGGCGAGCTCCCGGCCCGCCGCGTCCCACCGCTCGGAGTGGTCCTTCTCCTGCCCTGCGAGGGTCTCGGCGGTGCGCTGCCGCATGTCCTTGAGCATCGCCAGGGACTCCTCGCGCCGCGCCTCGACCTCGCGGCGCACCTCGGCGCGCAGGTCGTCGGCGATGCGCTGGGCCGCGGCGGTGGCCTCCTCGGCCCAGTCCTCGGCCTCGGCCCGTACGGACGCGGAGTACGCGGCCGCCGCGTCCCGGACCGCGCGGGCGTGGTCGGCCGCGGAGCCGCTCAGCTCGGCGGCCGCGGCCTCGGCGCTCCCGCGCACCGCGGCGGCCTCACCGTCGGCGATGGCGAGGAGGTCCGCGGCCCGGCCGCCGAGGCTCTCGTAGGTCTGCGGGGCGAGGTTGGCGACGACCTCGCGCAGGCGTTCCGCCTCGGCCTCCATCTCCTTGGCGAGCACGGTCAACCGGGCGGCCCGCTCCCAGGCCGTGTCACGCTCGCGGGAGATGTCGCCGAGCGCGCGGTCGACCTGTTCGATCCGGTAACCGCGGCCCCGCACTACAGCGAAACCGTGGGGAGACATCGATGCACTCATCCTTCAAGCCCCTCTTGTCCGGCATGTAACGCGGTCCGGCGCACATCCTTGTGGATCGGCCGAAGTGCCCATACCGCGACACTCCGCCCACTCCACCAGTCAAGGATGCGTCAATTGGTGCCAGAAGTCGGAATCGGCCTGTCGGCGCGCAACGCGTCGAACAGCCGCCGCGCCCCCGCCTCGTCCCAGACCAGCACGTCACCGGCGCCGGGCCGCTCCTGACCGGAGCCGGCGACCGGCACTGTCACGCTCCGCCCCCCGCCGTCCGCGATCTGCTTCATCGACCAGCCCATCCTGCCCAGATCCCACACGCCCGTACCCTTGTCGACGGTGAGCGCCGACAGCCCCGCGTCCACCACCGGCACCAGCCGGAACGGGTTGAGGAGTACGGACGCGCCGAGCATCCGGTCCGCGACCGCGCCCAGGAACCGCTGCTGCCGCTTGACCCGCCCCAGGTCACCCTCGGGATCGCTGTACCGGGCGCGGACGTAGGCGAGCGCCTGCGTGCCGTTCATGTTCCGGCACCCGCGGTCGAAGTCGGCGCCGGACTTCTTGTCGTGCAGCGGCTCCGGAAGACAGATGCGCACGCCGTGCAGCGCGTTGACGAGATCGGTGAAGCCGAGGAAGTTCACCTCGGCGTAGTGCCCCATCCGCAGCCCCGTCGCCTGCTCCACGGTCCGCGTCAGCAACTTCGGCCCGCCCAGCGCGTACGCCGCGTTGATCTTGTTCTTGCCGTGCCCGGGGATCGGCACGTACGAGTCCCTCGGCAGGCTCACCAGATACGGGCCGCTGTCGCCGTGGTGCAGCACCATGATCGTGTCGGTGTTGAGGCCCTCGTCGTTGCCGACGTGCAGTTCCTCGCGCTGCCGCGCGGTGAGATGCGAACGGCTGTCGGAGCCGACCAGCAGCCAGTCCGTGCCCTTGCCGGGCGCCGGGCGGCCCTCGTACCCGGCGAGCGCGCCCACCGTGTGCACCTGGGTGCCCGCCCAGAGATACAGCCCCGCCGCGAAGGCGACGAACAGCACCACCAGCGTCAGCAGCACCACCAGAATCCGCTTCGGCCAGCTCAGCCGCCGCCGGCCACCGCCCCCGCGCCGCTTGCGCCCGGACCGGTACAGCGTGGTGCTGCCCGGCTGCGGCGGCTCGACGGTGCCCATAAGGAAAGGATCGAGGCGCCCGACCGATACCGCAGGTCGAACGCCTCGATCAGGTGACGGGCAGTCAGCGGGGAGGCGCGGGGGGCCGGCGGGACCGGGGTCCCCTGGGCCGCCGGGGAAGTACCCGCGTCTCCGTCGGACGGCCTCCGTCGGGCAGTCTCCATCAGACGGCCTCCGTCAGACGGCCTCCGCCGCTGTCCGCAGGACCGTCAGAACAGTCCGTCCCACATCTGTTCCAGCAGCACCGACCACCAGTTCTCCGGCGAGGACAGCGCGGCCGGATCGAGCGACGCCAGCTGCGCCTGGAAGTCCACCGTCCAGCGGCCCGCCTGCTCGGGCGTCAGCCCGTACCGCAGCCGCCACATCCGCCCCAGCAAACCCATGCAGCGCGCGAACTCCGGCAGCCCGCTGTTCACGAACTGCGGCGCCACCGCCTGCCCGTCCGGGCCCGCCTCGACCGGCACCGCGACGATATGCGCCGTGCCGTACTGCACGCACAGCTGCCGCCCGAAGTCGCTGCCCATCACCAGGTACGAACCCGAGTCCGGCGCGGAGCGCACCCCGCGCTCCGCCGCCAGCTCCGCCAGCGTCGGCACCGGCCGGCCCGGCTGCGCCTGCGCCCAGAAGAACGGGCCGAAGTCGAGCGGCAGCCCCGCCCGTACGAGCGTCTGCGCGACGATGTCCGGAACGCCCTGCCGCGACACCGCCCGCTGCTCGAACCGGAAGACTCCCTGCGGGCCGAACGCCTGCGTCAGCTCCTGCGCGATCCCCTCCGGCGGAATCGGCGACGCGGGCTGCACCTGGCCGGGGAGCGGCAGCGGCGCCCGGTTCGGCGCGGGTCGCGCCGGGCCGTCGGCGACCTGGTGCAGCTCGCCCTGGTGCTCGACGAGGTGCCGTACGCCCTGCTGCCGGGTCGCGTGATCACGCCCGTACGGGGCGGTGTGGCTGACCCGCACCTGGGGCCAGGTCTCCCGGACCATACGGGCGCAGTAGCCGCCCGGCAGATCGCAGGACTCCAGCTCGGTGTGGAGCTCCAGCACCTGCTGCGGCGGCACGTTCATCGCGCGCAGCTCGTGCAGGATCTGCCACTCCGGGTGCGGCGTACCGGGCGCGCTGCGCCGGATGAGCTGCTGCTCGGAACCGTCCTGGGCCCGGTAGCGGAGCACCGCCATATAGCCCGGCCCCACGGTCGGCTGCCCCGTGGGCGGCTGCGGCGGATAACCGTACGCACCGGGCGGCGGCGCCACCCCCGCCACCGGCGGCCCCTGCGGCGGCGGCCCTTGCGGAACCGCCCCCGGAGCCGCGACCCCGGCCCCGCCGCTGCCCGGACCGGCGCCCGGCCCGGCGAGCATGGTGGCGGCGGCGTGCACGCCGGGGTTGGAGGGCGGCGGAGTGCCGGGCGTTCCGGGGACGCCAGGGGCTCCCGGCGGGGCCGGGTGGCCGGGGGCGCCGGGGCCCGGCGCACCGGGCTGGCCGGGCGGACCGGGGTAGTTGGGACCGCCGGGAGCAGACGCACCGGGCTGGCCCGGAGCGCCGGGCGGGCCCGGGTAGCCGGGGCCGCCGGAGCCGGGCGCGCCAGGCGGCATGGGGCCCGCCGGAGCGGGCCGGCCGGGGGGACCGGGAGGCGTGGGGCCCGCCGGGGGCTGCACCGGCTGCTGGCCCGGGTGCCCCGCCTGTCCCGGCGGGCCGGGGTACGGCGGAGCGCTGGGCGTTCCGGGGTCGGCGAGCATCGTGGCGGCGTGCGGCACACCGCCCGGAACGCCGGGCGGCGTACCGGGCGCGGCCGGCGGCTGAGGCCCCCCTGCGCCGGGCTGCCCCGAAGTGCCGGGCGGAACAGGATGGTTGGGAGCGCCGACGGGCGGAGAGCCGGGGGCGCCGGGCACAGGGCCCGACACCGGAGGCTGTGGCCCGGCGCCCGGGGCGCCCGCACCGGGGCCGTCGGCGTCGGCCTGGGAGACCAGTTGCGTCGGTACGTACCCACCCGCCGGGGCACCCGGCGCGCCGGGACCCGAAGCAGGGCCGGGACCCGAAGCAGGGCCTGGCGCAGGCGCGGGCCCGGGCGCGGGCGCGGGGCCCGACGCGGGAGGCTGCGGCCCCGCGCCCGGCGAACCGCCGGAGGCACTGGCGTCGAGGACCGGGGCGACCGCCGTCGGCGGCAGCACGCTGCCCCTGGTCAGCAGCTCGGTCTTGGCCTCGGTACCGACGCCCGACGGCGGAGTCTCGTCGCCGTCAGAGCCGCTGAGCGGCGGGGCGAAGACCGTGGCGGGAAGGTCGACGGAGCGGTCCTCGCCGCCGTCGCCCCCGCCGTTGGTGTCGGCCCCGGCCCATGGAGCGGCCGCGACGGGCGCGGGCGGCGCGGTCGGCGGCACGGGGCCGGGGGCCGCGGGACCGGCAGGCGCGTCCGTAGGGACCGGCGAAACGGGCGGGGGCCAAGCCCCACCAGCACCACCGGCAGCCGCACCGTCAGCCGCAGCAGCAGCAGCAGCGGACGAAGACGAACCGGCCCCAGCCGCCCCCCGACTGCCCGCACCCGCACTCGTACCCGTACCCACCGCCGCACCCGACGACGCCGCACCCACCGCGCCCGAAGACCGCCGGTCCGGAATCCCCCGCTCGTCGGCCGCTTGTTGCAGCCACTCCGGCGGGCTCAGCAGGAACGACGTGGCCTCAAGGTCGATGCGCTGCGGAGGCGCGTCCGCCGCCGGGTCCGGAGCGGTCCCGTACTCCTCCTCGTACCGCCGGATCACCTCGCCCACCGGCAGCCCCGGCCACAGCGTCGTCTCGCCGCTGTCGCGCGCGATCACCAGCCGGGCGCCGCCGCCGTCCACGACCGGGCCGTCCTCGCGGTCCTCGGCCCAGGCGACGAAGCCCAGGTCGAACTCGCGTACCCGCACCTCGCGGTGCTGGTACGCCGGCACATCGGCGTTGACCCAGCCCTCCGCGCGCTCCTGCGCCTGCGCGAACGTCACCATCGCGCTCACCCCTCCACCGGGACGGCGGACGCGAAGCCGCCGTCCACCATCAGGTTCGCCACGGTCTCCAGCTCCGGCGGGCCGCCCGCCAGGCGCAGCAGGAAGGCGTCGAAGTCCTCCCCGCAGGGCAGCAGCAGCCGCTCGACGCGGTCCTGGACCGTCCAGCCGTCCTGGTCCCGCGCGTCGTCGTACGCGCAGAACCACACCGAGCCGATGGCATCGCCTTTCACCTTCACGGCCAGCACACCGCCCTGCACGAAGCCCACGCCCAGGTAGTCCTTGGTGAAGTGGTCGCGCAGACACTTGTTGATGTACACGAGGTCGTTGACCGCCGCCTCGCCGCGCACCGTGAAGAACGGCTGGTCCACCAGGAGCCCCAGCTCCGGATCGAGCGCCGCGCCGACCGGCGCGCAGCCGCCCGCCGCCTTCAGGAACGAACGGTAGGCGCCCGGCAGCCGGTAGCCCAGGTCCTCCTCGACGCCCAGCACCTCGTCCTCCGCCACCGCGAGATCCCGCTGCGGCAGCGCGAAGTGCACCGGCCGGGTCTCCTGGAGCGGCCGCGTACCGCGCTTGGCCTGGTCGACGGCGGCCGTCGCCAGCCCACCGTGGTGCCGCAGCAGCGCCTTGACCTCGACCGGCACCAGCTCCAGCCGGCGCGTGCCCACCGCGTGGTGCCAGGTCCAGCCGTGCGGCGTCGCGACGGACGGCAGGCTCGCCCACAGCTCGTGGCCGTCGGCGTGCAGCGCGGCGTTCGCGGACACGTAGTCGGTGAGCCGCAGCTCGTCGACGCCGAACCCCTCCGGCGGCTCCGCGATCTCCGCGGCGGCCCGCGCGTACGGCGAGAAGTCCGGGAAGCCGTCCCCGTCCACCCACACGCCCTTGGCGTAGCGCGCGGCCCGGACCGGGTCCGGGAAGTGCACGACCTGCCCGGCATAGGCCGTGTTCGGTGGCGCGGCCTGCTGCCCGAGCCGACCTGTCGTCATGGCGGATGCCCCCTGCTGCGTATGGGTGTTGCCAACAGCCTAAGCGCTGCCCGGACCGGGGCTCCGCCCGCGCCGTACGCCCTCCGAGCACGCCTTGAGCGGCGACGACCGCCTCCGGCCGCCGCCCGGCCGCGACGCCCGGCCCGTCCGCCCCACGCACCGCACGCCCCTACGCACCGCGCCCGGCCCGCGCGCGACGGGAAGGCGCGGCGGACTCGACGCAACGCAATGGAACTGAACCGACTGAACTGAACCGACTGAACTGAACTGGTCTGAACGCAGCGGTCCCAACGGTCCCGGGCACTCCGAACGCATCGCCGAACGCCTCCGAGGCCGAAAAACTCGGAAGCCGCCCGTGGCACCCGCGGAAAATGTGTACGCAGGCGCGAACGGCCGCGACAGAGCCGTCACCACCGTCCCACCTACCCCACCCATCACGACGACCCGTTACCTCATGGTGACCGCCCGCCACACAACTCGCGCACAACGCACACCTGACTTCCGCACCCGGCATCCCATTTGGCAATCTGATCCCCGCAACAGGGGGATTGCACGGGAGGGAAGAGCACCACATGCACACGACGCAAGACCGCGGCCCCGATGCCGCGCCCACGCCGGGCGACCCCCGGCTCAGCTGGAGCGCCACCGACGACTCGGCACAGGCGCCCCCGCTGCTGCACCGCCGCGACGGCATCCTGCCCGCCGTCGCGGCGGCACTCTCCGTTCGCGGAAAGACCCTCACCTGCACCGCGGGCAGAGGGGAGCAGCCGCCCACGCTCCACCCCCTGGTGCAGGACTACCTCGACACCCTCACCAGCGCCCAGCGCGAACGCTTCACCGGCCGCTGCCCCGAAGCCGTACTCGTCTCCCGCTTCCTCACCGGCGTGGACTCGGGCCGCAGCAAACGCGCCTCCCGCAAACCCTTCTCCCAGGGCGAGGCCCGCCGGGCCCTCAAACACGCCCGCCTCACCGCGCGCCACATCCGCGAGGACGGCGACCCCCGGCACGGCAGCTACGCCGCGCCCTGCCGCTCCTGCGACGCGCTCCTCGCCCACTTCGGCGTACGGGCCGTCGACCTCGCCGCCCCGACCAACGACCACACCAGGGGCTGACCGCCGACATGTCGGACATGCGCGCCTTCGAGCGCACCGCCGCCACCCGCTTCCCCGCCGCCGTCGACGCCGCCCTCCGCGAAGCGGGCTGGCAGCCCGGCCGCTGGGACATAAAACAGGCCGAACAGTGGGCCGACGCCCTCCGCGCCCACGTCTCCCCCGCCGGCCACCGGCACTCCGTCTTCCCCGCCGCCGTCGAGGCCTGGGCCGAATTCGGCGGCCTGCACATCGCCGCCGCCGGACAGGGCCGGCAGATCGCCCCCACGCCCTTCCACATCGACCCCCTGCACGGCCTCCACCTCGCCCGCACCCTCGCCGACCTCGGCCGCGCCCTCGGCGTCGAGGTCAGCCCCCTCGGCGAGGAACCGCACACCCAGGCACTCCTCGCCGTCGACGCCGAAGGCCGCGTCTACAGCCTCGACCACACCGGCGACTGGTACCTCGGCCCCGACATCGACCACGCCATCGGCGCCCTCCTCAGCGGAGCCCAGCCCGCCCGCCTCAGCCGCGCCTGACGACAGGAACGGGAAACGGGCGGGCGCTCACCCCGCCCGCCTCAGCCGCGCCTGACCACAAGGACGGAACCCGACGACAGGACCGGAAACGGGCGGACGCTCAGCCCGCCCACCTCCCCGTCGTGAACGCCACCACCAACACCGCCATCAACGGCCCCGCCACGCACACATACGCCTCCTTCACCCAGCGCCACCGCAGGCTCAGCACCGCCAGCCCGATCCACAGCGGCCACCACAGCAACGTCGCGCGCGGCACCGACACGTACCAGTACGAAGTCCCCAACGCCCAGAGACTGAGCGCCATATAGACCGTCTCCGACCAGCGCCGCCGCCACGCCAGCACACCCAGCAACGCCACCCCCACCAGCATCGCGAGCAGCTCCGCCTGGAACATCACCGCGAACCCCGTGGACTGCACATGGCCGAACGCCGAGACCCACGTGTTGTGCCACGCCTCCCACGGCACATGGAACTCACGGTTCCAGCCCCGCTCCTCGGCGTGCTTCCACGCCATCAAGTCGCCGGTACGCGCGTAGAGGTAGCCGAAATAGCCGACCAGAGGCAGCGCGGGCAGCGCCAGCCACGGCAGCGACCGCAGCCGGTCCCGCAACCCGCCGCTGCCCAGGAAGAACTCCGCCACCAGCGCCGCCACCAGGAACAGACCGCTTATCCGGGTCGCCATGGCCCCCATCGCCAGCAGCGACGCCAGCGGCCACCGGCCCCGCTTCGCCGCCAGCCAGGCCGGCAGCGCGAAGGCCAGGAAGATCGCCTCCGTATAGCCCGCCGCCAGGAACACCGCACACGGCGAGAGCAGCAGGAAGAGCGCGGCCCGCCGACCGACGTCCACACCGCCCTCCCCGGCCTTCTCCCCGGCCTTATCCCCACCGGTCCCGCCGCCGTCCCCGCCGCCGTTCAGATACAGCCGCGCGATACGGGCCAGCGCCACCACCGCGACGGCCCCCGCCACGAACGAGATCACCAGCCCGGAGAGCGTCCACCCCACCCCCAGCGAATGCAGCAGCCGCACCAACCACGGAAACCCCGGGAAGAACGCCTCCCGATTGTCCGGCTGCGCACTGCCCACCGCCCCCTGCCCGGTGAAATAGCCGAACTCCGCTATTCGCTTGAAATGCCCCCAGTCCCACTGGTCCCAGCGAGAAACCCACGGAGTCGGCTGCTTCGCCCCCGGATCGTTGGGAAAGATCCACGCCGCGCTGTACACGACGACCCAGACACCGATCCGGCTCAACAGGTATATGCGCAGCACCGACCAGTCGGCCGGGGTCAGCCGGCGCCACAGGCGGCGCCAGGCGCCGGCCCCGGACTCGTGCGGGCCGGCGGGCCGCAGCGCCTCCAACGACGGTGCAGTGACCATGGGTGAACGACTCCTGACGCGGCGCCCGAAGGGCGCGGGAACCACCTGGCGGAAGACCGCCACCGGGATACGGACAAAGAACATAAGGACAAAAGAGCGAACGGGAGAAACAGGCAAGGGCGAGAACAGGACCAAAGGCCGGACCAGGGCTACGGCGGCTCGCCGGTCCGCAGAAACGATGGGGCAGGAAACGAAGCGGCAGCGTCGACAGAGCCACCAGTGACGTCAGCGACGTCACTGACGTCAGCAGTGGAAGAGCCCAGAGCAGCCCGCCCACCGGACGGATGGGATAGATGAGACAGATCGGACGACGACGTCGAGCTGGGCGTGGACGAGGGCGGATAGGACGGACTCGACGACCCCGCGCCCCCGTCCGGAGGCCCCGTCTCACCCTCGTACGAACGGTCCGTGGACGACGGCGCGGGCACACCCGACGGCACCCTGGCCGGCCCCGTACCACCGCCCCCGTCCCCGCCGGCCCGCGACAGCACAGCCGCCAGCGTCCCGCTCCCCCCGCCCACCACCAGACACGCCACCACAGCGAACGCCGCCACCCGGCGCTGCCGCAGCCGCCGGCCGCGCGCCGCCACCACCGCCATCGGCAGCGGCGCCGCGCCGCTCCGCCCGGCGGCCGCCAGCCCCTTCAACCCGGCGGCCAGCCGGTCGAAACCGCCGGAGCCGCCGTCGGAGCCGCTGTCGGAGCCACCAAAACCGTCAGAACCGTCAGACACCGCGAGCCTCCTCGGAGTACGGGTCGCGCAACCGACCGGCGAGCGCCGCCCGGCCCCGCGACAGATGGGTCTTGACCGTTCCGCCGGACAGCCCCGTCTCGGCGGCGATCTGCTCGACGGACAGATCGCACACGTAGTGCAGCGTCACGGTCCGGCGCTGCTGCGGCGACAGCCCGCGCAGAGCCTCCACCAGCTCCACCGGCCCCGTGTCCGGACCCGCCACCTCCGGCGGCCCGCCATGCCGCAGCCAGGCGTCCTCCGCCCGCCGCAGCCCACGCCACCGGCTCACCGCGAGCCGCCACGCGACCTTGCGGATCCACGCCTCCGGAGCCCCGTCCCGAGCCAGCTGCCGCCGCCGGCTCCAGCCCCGGACGAACGCCTCCTGCACCACGTCCTGAGCCTCGTGCAGATCGCCGAGCATGACGTAGAGCTGGCCCGTGAGCCGTCTGACCGCGTGCTCGTAGAACTCCTCGAACTCCTCGACGGTCAAACCGGGCTCCAAATCCGTTCGGTCTCACACCCCATACGCACGAGACCCCACCGCCGGTTGACAGCGAACGACAGAAATTTACGAAAACCGGAACGCGCCAAAAAACTCAAGAAGAGCCGAACGACCGACACCGGCCACCCGCGGCACCGTACGGACACCCGCACCCGCGGCACCGCACGGACGCCTACCCGCCCGTACGCGCACGCCCCACACTCACGGCGCAGCGTCCGGAATCACCGCGGACACCCGGAAACCACCCGCGTCCGTCGGCCCCGACACGAACACCCCGCCCAGCGCCGACACCCGCTCCCGCATGCCGACCAGCCCATTGCCCCCACTCGGCAGCCGCACATCCGCACCGTCCGACGGCCCGTTCTCCACCTGCAACGCGACCTCCGCCTCCCGATGCGCCAGCCGCACCCGAGTCTTCGCCCCCGGCGCGTGCTTGTGCACATTGGTCAGCGCCTCCTGAACGACCCGGTACGCGGTCTGCTCCACCGGCCCCGCATACGGCCGCTCCGCCCCCTCGGCCAGCAGCTCCACGACCATCCCCGCCGCCCGCGACTGCCCGACCAGAACCTCCAGATCGGCCAGGCCCGGACCGTCCGCACCCTCAGCCGTAACCAACGTCACACCCGCCACAGCCCCGGCCGACGCCTCCGCCTCCACCGGACCCCCCGAAGCCACCGCGACCGCCGCCGCCAACCGCGTCGGCCCGGCAGCCGACGGCTTCTCCGCCACCTGCCCCTCAGGCGTCCTCCGCAGCACCCCGAGCATCTCCCGCAACTCGGTCAGCGCCTGCCGCCCCATATCCCCCACCAGAGCCGCGTTCTTCGACGCCTTCTCCGGATCCTTCACCGCGACCGCCTGCAACGCCGCCGCATGCACCACCATCAACGACACCCGATGCGCCACCACATCGTGCATCTCACGCGCGATCCGCGTCCGCTCCTCGCTCCGCGCCCACTCCGCCCGCTCCTCCGCACGATCGGCCAGCAGCGACAACTCCCGCTCCAGACCATCCGCCCGCTCCCGCAGACTCTCCACCAACCGCCGCCGCGCCCCGACATACATCCCCAGCAACACCGGCGGCGCCGTCAACCCCAGCGCCACCAGCACCGACAGCGCCACAATGAGCCACGTACCCGGCGTATAGCCGTCCTGCGCCATATCCCGGTCGAACCGCACGAACACCACGATCAGCGACCCCACCACGGACATCCCCGCCAGCACCGCGATGATCCGGCGCGGCACATCGGACGCCGCGAGCGTGTACAGCGCCACCACGCCCAACAGAAAACCCATCTGCGCCGGCGTCACAGCGATCGACACCAGCACCGCCGCCGCCGGCCACCGCCTGCGCAGCAGCATCACCGACCCGGCCAGCACCCCCACCAGCACGCCGAACGCCAACGGCAGCGACGCCTCATGCGAAAAGCGGGCCCCCTCCGCCACGCACTCCAGCACCGAGGCCAGCGCCAAGCAGACATCCAGCACCAGACTCCGACGCCGCGCCCACCACCACGGCCCCGTCGGCGCACCTCGCACGCCCATTCCTGCGGCTTCCCCCGTTGCGGTCATGCCTTCCAGCGTAAAGGGGGACGCCACGGGTTATCCGTTGCCTGCGGCAGCACGCGGCAGACTCGAACGCGCACGAAATGCACCATCTTCATCCGAACTATTGAATCGACCACATTTTCGCCCCCCTTTGCCCGCACGAACGGCGAGGCTGCCGCCATGACTGACGTACGACGCCGGGAAGGCGACGGAGTGGGCGGCCTGCGAGACGGCTCGGCCTCCTTCGACGAACTGCGAGAACAGGCCCTCACCCTCCGCAAGGAGGGCTTCAGCCGCCGGCGGATACGCGACCGCCTCAAGGTCAACAACAACGACCTCCTCAACCGCCTCCTGGAAGGCGAACCCCCACCGGAGTGGACCAAGCGCCCGAACGCCAAGGACGACCTACGCGCGACAGCCCGCGAACTGCGGACACAGGGCCTGACCTACGACCAGATCCAGCTCGAACTGGGCTGCTCGAAGAGCTCCATCTCCCTCTGGGTCCGAGACCTCCCGAAGCCGCCCCCGCGCACGAAGGAGGAGGCATCGGCCATCGCCCGCCGCGGGTGGGAGGCGACGCTGGCGCGACGGGAGGCAGCGCGACAGGAGACCAAGCTGGAGGCCACGCGCGAGATCGGCGAGCTGAGCGACCGCGAATTGTTCCTGATCGGAGTGGGGCTCTACTGGTCCGAGGGGACCAAGAGCAAGCCGTACCGGCGTGACGAGCAGGTCACGTTCGTCAACAGCGACCCGAACATGATCGAGGTCTACCTCTCATGGCTCGCCCTGCTCGGCGTCGACCGGCAGCGCCTCCGGTTCTACGTCATGATTCACGAGTCCGCCGATGTCGAGGGGGCCGAGCGGTTCTGGGCCGATCTGACGGGAGGCGACGCCACCATGTTCGGCAAAACCACGTTGAAGAAGCACAACCCCAAGACCGTGCGAAAGAACGTGGGCGAGACCTACCGAGGCTGCCTGGTGGTCCGCGTACGACAGGGCGCCGACCTTTACCGTCGCATCGAAGGCTGGTGGTACGGCATAGTGTTGGGAGCCAAGCCAGCCGCTTGACGGTTTGTCCGTTTTAAGGTGGCTTGCCATCCCCTGTGGTGTAATAGGCAACACGGGTCACTTTGGATGATTTGTTCCAGGTTCGAGTCCTGGCAGGGGAGCAAGCTGAGTTCGGGTCCTGACCCCCAGGTCAGGACCCTTCCTCGTTTCAGGCCACTTACGCACCGGTATCCTTCGGTTGTCCACCACCCGAAGCCGAAGGGCACACCCGTGAGCGCCAACCGCCCGGCAGCCGTCGTCGTCCTCGCAGCGGGTGAGGGCACCCGCATGAAGTCGGCTACCCCCAAGGTCCTGCACGCGATCTGCGGACGCTCTCTCGTCGGACATGTCGTCGCAGCCTCCCGTGAGCTTGATCCCGAGCACCTCGTCGTGGTGGTCGGGCATGCCCGCGAGGAGGTCTCCGCGCATCTCGCCGAGATCGATCCCGCCGTCCACACCGCCGTGCAGCACGAGCAGAACGGCACGGGTCACGCCGTGCGCATCGGGCTGGAGACGCTGAGCGACGGCGGCGTCGCGCTCGACGGCACGGTCGTCGTCGTCTGCGGCGACACCCCGCTGCTGACCGGCGCGACGCTGCGGCAGCTCACCGAGGTCCACGCCGCCGACCGCAACGCCGTCACCGTGCTCTCGGCCGAGGTCCCGGACTCGACCGGGTACGGGCGGATCGTGCGCGACGGCGCGAACGGCGCCGTGACCGCGATCGTCGAGCACAAGGACGCCACGGAGGCGCAGCGCGCGATCAAGGAGATCAACTCCGGTGTCTTCGCCTTCGACGCGCAGTTGCTGACGGACGCGCTCGGCAAGGTCCGTACGGACAACAGCCAGGGTGAGGAGTACCTCACGGATGTGCTCGGCATCCTGCGGGAGGCGGGTCACCGGGTGGGTGCGGCCGTGGGTGGTGATCACCGGGAGATTCTGGGGATCAACAACCGGGTGCAGCTGGCCGAGGCGCGTCGGCTGCTCAATGAGCGGCTGTTGCACGAGGCAATGCTGAGCGGTGTGACGGTCGTGGATCCGGCGACGACGTGGGTGGATGTGTCGGTGGCGTTCGAGCCGGACGCTCTGGTGCATCCGGGTACGCAGTTGCTGGGTTCGACGCGGTTGGCCGCCGGTTGCGAGGTGGGGCCGAATTCTCGGCTGAAGGACACGTCGGTGGGTGCGGGCGCGGTGGTGACGAACACGGTCTCGGACGGTGCGGTGATCGGTTCGGGTGCGAGTGTGGGTCCGTACGCGTATCTGCGTCCGGGTACGCGGCTGGGTGTGAAGTCGAAGGCCGGTACGTATGTGGAGATGAAGAATGCCGTGATCGGCGAGGGCACGAAGGTGCCGCATCTCTCGTATGTGGGTGACGCGACGATCGGTGAGTTCACCAATATCGGCGCGGCGAGTGTCTTTGTGAATTACGACGGGCAGGCGAAGCACCACACAACGGTCGGGGCTCATTGCCGTACCGGTTCGGACAATATGTTTGTGGCTCCTGTCACGGTCGGGGACGGCGCTTACACGGCGGCGGGCTCGGTCATCACCAAGGATGTGCCCCCGGGTTCGCTTGCGGTCGCGCGCGGCCAGCAAAGGAATATCGAGGGTTGGGTGGCTCGTAAGCGCCCGGGAAGCGCCGCCGCTCAGGCTGCTTCCGTGGCTCGTCCGGAGTCTGACGGCGAGCAGTGACCGCGAAGGGGTGCGCCGTGCGGGGCGTACCGTGATAGGCGCGCACAAAGTGCCCACCATCCATTTGAGCTGGCAAGGAGACCGTGCTGTGACCGGGATCAAGACGACCGGCGAGAAGAAGCTGATGCTCTTCTCCGGCCGCGCCCACCCCGAGCTTGCCGAGGAGGTCGCTCATCAGCTGGGGGCGCACCTGGTCCCGTCCAAGGCATTCGACTTCGCCAATGGCGAGATCTACGTCCGTTTCCAGGAGTCGGCGCGTGGCGCCGATTGCTTTGTGATGCAGAGCCATACGGCTCCCATCAATAAGTGGATCATGGAACAGTTGATCATGGTCGATGCGCTGAAGCGGGCCTCCGCCGAGAGCATCACCGTGATTCTGCCGTTCTACGGCTATGCCCGGCAGGACAAGAAGCACCGCGGCCGCGAGCCGATCTCGGCGCGGCTGATCGCCGATCTGCTGAAGACGGCGGGCGCGGACCGGATCGTGACGGTCGACCTGCACACGGACCAGATCGTGGGCTTCTTCGACGGGCCGGTGGACCACCTGTTCGCGCTGCCGGTCCTCGCGGACTACGTGGGCGCGAAGGTCGACCGTTCGAAGCTGACGATCGTCTCCCCGGACGCCGGCCGGGTGCGGGTCGCGGACCGCTGGTGCGACCGGCTGGGCGCGCCGCTGGCGATCGTGCACAAGCGGCGGGACAAGGACGTGGCCAATCAGGTCACGGTGCACGAGGTCGTCGGTGATGTGAAGGGCCGGGTCTGCGTCCTGGTCGACGACATGATCGACACGGGCGGCACGATCTGCGCGGCGGCGGACGCGCTGTTCGCGAACGGTGCGGAGGACGTCATCGTGACGGCTACGCACGGTGTGCTGTCGGGTCCGGCGGCGGACCGGCTGAAGAACTCGAAGGTGAGCGAGTTCGTGTTCACCAACACCCTGCCGACGCCGAGTGAGCTGGAGCTCGACAAGATCACGGTGCTGTCGATGGCGCCGACGATCGCGCGGGCCGTGCGTGAGGTGTTCGAGGACGGTTCGGTGACGAGCCTCTTCGAGGAGCAGGCGTGACATCGCCTGGTCTGCTCTCCTGAGCAGGAGCGGTCCTTTCCCCTGAGCGGTCCTCGCGGTCGGCTCTCCTGATCGGATCGCTTGACCGGATCGCTTGACCGGATCGCTTGATCGATTTCTGGGCGGCCTCCCCCGCCGGGTAGACTCATGGAGTTGCTCGGCGAGGGAGGCCGCATCCATGAGGTGCGGAGGTCCGTTATCGACGCGCTCTTCGTAGCAGGTCTGTCGTGGGCCGGGTGACGCCCGCAGGATCCGTCTACTACGAGGAGTCACCATGGCTGAGGTCAAGCTCACCGCCGAGGTCCGTACCGAGTTCGGCAAGGGCGCTGCCCGCCGCATCCGCCGCGAGGACAAGGTTCCCGGCGTCATCTACGGTCACGGCGGTGACCCGAAGCACGTCGCGATCGACAGCCACGCGCTGATGATGGCGCTGAAGACCCCGAACGCCCTGCTCAACCTGGACGTCGACGGCAAGAGCGAGCTGGTCATTCCGAAGGCCGTGCAGCGTGAGGCCATCCGTGGCTTCCTGGTCCACGTGGACTACCTGTCGGTGAAGAAGGGCGAGAAGGTCACCGTCGAGATCCCGATCCACACCGAGGGCGACCTGGCTCCGGGCAGCAACCTGCTGGAGCACATCCTCAACACGCTTCCGGTCGAGGCCGAGGCCACTCACATCCCCGAGTCGGTCACCGTCTCCATCGCGGGTCTGGACGCCGGTCACTCGGTGCTCGCCAAGGACATCACCCTGCCGGCCGGCAGCACGCTGGCCGTCGAGGACGACGCTGTCGTGCTCCAGGTCGTCTCGGCCCAGGCCGAGTCCGCCGAGGAGTCGGCCGAGGACGCCGAGGGCGCCGAGGCCTGAGCGGTTCCCTCCGGGGGGTGTTCCGGTCTGCGGGCCGGGCGCTCCTCGCATCGGTAACCTCTTCTCCAGCCGCTGTTCCGCGCCGCAGGCGTCGGGACGGCGGCTGAGTGGCTTCAAGGAGACATGCAGATGACGGATGCGGTGGGGCCCTGGCTGGTCGTGGGGCTGGGCAATCCCGGCCCGGAGTACGCGGCCAATCGCCATAACGTGGGTTTCATGGTCGCCGACCTGCTCGCGGACCGGATGCGTTCGAAGTTCAAGGCGCACAAGGCGCGGGCGCAGGTGGTCGAGGGGCGGATCGGTGCGCCGGGTCCCTCGAACCGGCGGGTGATCGTCGCGAAGCCGATGTCCTTCATGAACCTGTCGGGCGGTCCGGTGACCGCGCTGCGGGATTTCTACAAGGTGCCGGTGGAGCGGATCGTGGCGGTCCATGACGAGCTGGACGTCGATTACGGGTCGCTGCGGCTGAAGCTGGGCGGCGGTGACAACGGGCACAACGGTCTGAAGTCGATGACGAAGTCGTTGGGGCCGGATTATCACCGGGTGCGGTTCGGGATCGGGCGTCCGCCGGGTCGTATGCAGGTGGCGGATTTCGTGTTGAAGGATTTCTCGTCGGTCGAGCGCAAGGAGCTGGACTTCTTGGTGGACCGGGCGGCGGACGCGGTCGAGTCGCTGGCCGTGGACGGTTTGGAGCGGGCGCAGAGTACGTACAACTCCTGAGCCCGCGCGTGGCGGCGGCCCTTCACCTCTGTCCGGGGTGAAGGGCCGCCGTCGTGTTGGGTGCGGGGTGGGTCAGCCGGTGTTGCGGAGGCCGGCGGCGACGCCGTTGACGGTGAGGAGGAGGGCCCGGCCGAGTACGGGGTCGGGTTCCTCGCCGCGGCCGGCGGCTTCGCGCTGGCGGTGCAGGAGGGTGACCTGGAGGTAGGAGATCGGGTCGAGGTAGGCGTCGCGGACGCGGAAGGTCTGGCGCAGTTCGGGGTTGGCGTCGAGGAGTTCGCGTTCGCCGGTGATGCGCAGGACTTCGCGGACGGTGAGTTCGTGTTCGGCTTCGATGGTGGCGAAGACGTGCTTGAGGTCGTCGGGCACGAGGGTGTCGACGTAGTGCCGGGCGATGCGCAGGTCGGTCTTGGCGAGGGTCATTTCGACGTTGGACAGGAAGTTCTGGAAGAAGTGCCAGTGTTCGTGCATTTCGTCGATGACGGTGTCGAGGCCGGCTTCGCGGGCGGCCTTGAGGCCGGAACCGACGCCGTACCAGCCGGGGACGATCTGGCGGGACTGGGTCCAGCCGAAGACCCAGGGGATGGCGCGGAGTCCGTCGAGGCCGGCGCCGCTGTCGGGGCGGCGGGAGGGGCGGGAGCCGAGGTGGAGTTCGGCGAGTTGGTCGACGGGGGTGGAGGCGAAGAAGTAGGCGGGCAGGTCGGGGTCTTCGACGAGCTTGCGGTAGGAGTCGTGGGCGGCGTCGGAGACGGTGTCCATGGCCGCGTCCCAGCGGGCGAGCGCCTCGTCGGACTGGCGGGGCGCGGTGTGCAGGGCGGATGCCTGGAGGGTGGCGGCGACGGTGAGTTCGAGGTTTTCGCGGGCGAGTGAGGGGACGAGGTATTTGTCGGAGATGACCTCGCCCTGTTCGGTGACCTTGATTTCGCCTTCGAGGGTGCCCCAGGGCTGGGCGAGGATCGCGTCGTGGGTGGGGCCGCCGCCGCGGCCGACGGTGCCGCCGCGGCCGTGGAAGAGGCGGAGCCGTACGCCGTAGCGGTGGGCGACGTCGCGCAGTCGGCGCTGTGCGCGGTGGATCTCCCACTGGGAGGTGGTGATGCCGCCGAACTTGGAGGAGTCGGAGTAGCCGAGCATGACTTCCTGGACGTCGCCGCGGAGCGCTACGAGGCGTCGGTAGGAGGGGTCGGCGAGCATCTCGTCGAGGATGCGGTCGGCTTCCTTGAGTTCGTCGGTGGTTTCCAGGAGCGGCACGATGCCGATCTTGGCCCAGCCGGCGTGGAGGTCGAGGAGGCCGGCTTCGCGGGCGAGTACGGCGGCGGCGAAGACGTCGTCGGAGCCCTGGCACATGGAGATGATGTAGGACTCGATGACGTCGGGTCCGAAGCTTTCCATGGCCTGGTGGACGGTCTGGAAGACGCCGAGGGTCTTGGCGCCGGCGGCGTCGAGGGGTGCGGGGCTGGGGGCGAGGGGGCGGCGGGAGCGGAGTTCCTTGGCGAGGAGCTTGCGCCGGTAGTCCCGGGGCATGTCGGCGTAGCGCCAGGATTCCTCGCCGAGGCGGTCGAAGAGCTGGCCGAGCGCGTGGTGGTGGGCGTCGGCGTGTTCGCGTACGTCCATGGTGGCGAGCTGGAGGCCGAAGGCGGCGAGCGTGCGGATGGTGCGCTCCAGCCGGCCGTCGGCGATGAGTTCGCCGCGGTGGGCGCGCAGGGAGTCCTGGAGGAGCTGGAGGTCGGCGAGGAGCTCGGGGGTGCCGAGGTAGTCGCGGCCGCTCTGGTGGGCTGCTCCGGCGGCGAGGCGTTCGCGGGTGTTGACGAGCTTCTGCCGGATGCAGGTGGCCTTGAGGCGGTAGGGCTCTTCGGAGTTGAGGCGCTTGTAGCGGGGGCTGATCTCGGGGAGGCGTTCGAGGTCGTGCTGGAGTGAGGTGAGGAGTTCCTCGGTGGCGCCGCAGTTGCGGATGGAGTTGGAGAGGGCGGCGCGGAGGGTGTCGATGACCTCTAGGGCGTCGGTGATGCCGTGTTCGTGCTGGAGGATCAGGACGTCCCAGGTGACCTGGGGGGTGACGTTGGGGTTGCCGTCGCGGTCGCCGCCGATCCAGGTGCCGAAGGTGAGGGGGCGGGTGGTGGCGGGGAGGGGGGCGCCGACGCGGGCGAGTTCGGCGGCGAGGTCTTCGAGGACGTCGCCGACGGCGTTGGTGTGGAGTTCGTCGAGGTAGTAGATGGCGTTGCGGGCTTCGTCGGCGGGCTCGGGACGGACGACGCGGAGTTCGTCGGTCTGCCAGAGCAGGTCGATGTTCTCGGCGAGGCGCAGGTCGGTGCGGCGCTTGTCGTCGGTGGCGAGGGCGTCGAGGAGTTCCGCGATGCGGCGGAGTTTGTTGAGTACGGAGCGGCGGGCCGCTTCGGTGGGGTGTGCGGTGAAGACGGGGCGGACGCCGAGGTTCTGGACGGTCTGCCTGAGGTGTTCGGGGTCGGCGTCCTTCAGCTGGTCGGCGGTGCGGGTGAGGATCGATCCTTCGGCGGCGCGGCGGGTGCGGAGCTCGCGGCCGCGGTGGACCTGTTCGGTGACGTTGGCGAGGTGGAAGTAGGTGGAGAAGGCCCGTACGAGCTTGGCGGCGGTGGCGAGGTCGGTGGCGCCGAGGAGGTCGGCTGCGGCTTCGCCGTCGGTGCGGGTGAGGGCTCGTACGCGTTCGACGAGGTCGAGGAGGTCGGGGCCTTCCTGGCGGACGAGGGTTTCGCCGAGGAGGTCGCCGAGGCGGCGGATGTCGGCGCGCAGGGCGGCGTTGGTCGCTTCGCCGTTGGTGGTGCCGGTGTCGTCAGTCGTGTCGGTGACGGCGCCGTCGGCGGCTGTACGGGTGTTGTCGGCACTGCTCACGGGGGCGGCTCCTTGCAGTGTTCTGAGCACGTCTGGAGAGGTTGCGGACCGCGCTGTCCGACCGCGACCCAGGATAGGTGGCCGCGACGCGCTGTCATCCACAGCCCTATTGCCCGATACGCGTGCCCTGCCATACTTACGTAGCCGTAGGTTACGGAACCGTAGCCGTGTGTCGACCCCCCATGAGGGATGCCATGACTGCAAGCCCCGACGTGATCGAAGAAGCGCCGAAGGCCCAGGACCCCACGCCCGCCTCCGCCACTCTCGGTGGTGACGACAAGCGGTCGATCGAGCAGATCGCGCTGTTGCTGTTCATCACCGTGCCGTTTGTGGCGTTGGTCGCCGCGGTGCCGTTGGCCTGGGGGTGGGGTGTCTCCTGGCTGGATCTGGGGCTGATGGTGGCGATGTATTACATCGGCTGCCATGGCATCACGATCGGTTTCCACCGGTATTTCACGCATGGTGCTTTCAAGGCGAAGCGGCCGTTGCGGATCGTGCTGGCGGTGATGGGGTCGCTGGCGGTCGAGGGGCCGCTGGTGCGCTGGGTGGCGGATCACCGCAGGCATCACCGGTTCTCGGACGCGGAGGGGGACCCGCATTCGCCGTGGCGGTTCGGTGAGACGGTGCCGGCGTTGATGAAGGGGCTGTGGTGGGCCCATATCGGCTGGATGTTCGATGAGGAGCAGACGCCGCAGCACAAGTACGCGCCGGATCTGATCAAGGACGGTGCGATCCGTCGGATCTCGCGCCAGTTCGCGCTGTGGACGGTGGTCTCGCTGATGATTCCGCCGCTGGTCGGCGGTCTGGTGACGTGGTCGTGGCAGGGCGCCGCGACGGCGTTCTTCTGGGGTTCGCTGGTGCGGGTGGCGCTGCTGCACCATGTGACGTGGTCGATCAACTCGATCTGTCACGCGGTCGGGAAGCGGCCGTTCAAGTCGCGGGACCGGTCGGGCAATGTGTGGTGGCTGGCGGTGCTCTCCTGTGGTGAGTCGTGGCACAACCTGCATCACGCGGATCCGACGAGCGCGCGGCACGGGGTGCTGCGGGGGCAGCTGGATTCCAGTGCCCGGCTGATCCGCTGGTTCGAGCGGGCGGGGTGGGCGTACGACGTGCGCTGGCCGGACGCGGCCCGTATCGCGTCGCGGCGCCGGCCGGCCGCGGGCGGTGGGGCCGCTGCCGGGGCCGCCGGTGAACCGTCCCGTGAGGGCGGCGACGGCGGCGGCGACGGGTCGGGCGGTAAATCAGGGAAGGACAATGCCGCACAGGCGGCATGATTGAGGCGTGGCGATCGACAGCAGCACGAGCAATGGCAAAGGCCGGACCCCCGCGCCGGGGGCCCGCCGCGCCCGCCGCGTCCGTATGACCGGCAAGGAGCGGCGCGAGCAGCTGCTGGACATCGGCCGCACGCTCTTCGCCGAGCGGGGGTTCGAGGGCACGTCGGTGGAGGAGATCGCGGCGAAGGCGGGGGTCTCCAAGCCGGTGGTGTACGAGCACTTCGGCGGCAAGGAGGGGCTGTACGCGGTGGTGGTGGACCGGGAGATGCGGCAGCTCCTGGACATGGTGACGGGGGCGCTGACCGCGGGCCATCCGCGTGAGCTGCTGGAGCAGGCGGCGTTCGCGCTGCTGGATTACATCGAGACGTATACGGACGGTTTCCGCATTCTGGTGCGGGATTCGCCGGTGGCGCAGTCGACGGGCACCTTCGCGTCGCTGATCAGCGATATCGCCACGCAGGTCGAGGACATTCTCGGGCTGGAGTTCAAGGCGCGCGGTTTCGACGCGAAGCTGGCGCCGCTGTACGCGCAGGCGCTGGTGGGCATGGTGGCGCTGACGGGCCAGTGGTGGCTGGATGTGCGCAAGCCGAAGAAGGCCGAGGTGGCGGCGCATCTGGTGAATCTGGCGTGGCACGGTCTGGACGGCCTGGAGCCGAAGCCGCGCCTGATAGGTCACAGGAGGGCCTGAGAGCGCGCGGGGCCGAGGGGGTAAGCCCTGGCCCGCCGCGGGTCTTCTACGGGCGCGGGTGCGCCCTGAGCCGGGAGGAGCGCCCTGTCCGGCGCGCCCCTCCCCCGCCTGTGGACGGTGTCGGTCGACGAGTCGGACCCGTCCGCGGCGTCACCACCTCGCATCCTCGCTGTCAGCCGTCCAGCGGCTCCAGGAATTCCAGCCGGTTGCCGACCGGGTCCTCGGTGTGGAAGCGCTTGTGCCCCGGCAGGTTCTCGTCCCTGACGATCCGCGCGCCGCGTTCCGCGAGGCGGGCGGCGTAGGCCTCGATGTCCCGTACGCGCAGGCCCGGGTGGGCCTTGCGGGCGGGGGTGAAGTCCGTCTCGACGCCTATGTGCAGCTGGGCGTCGCCGGAGGCGAACCAGCATCCGCCGCGCGGTGCGAGTTCCGGCGGTTTGGGGATCTCCGTCATGCCCAGGGTGTCCACGTAGAACGCGCGGAGCCGGTCCTCGCGGCCGGGCGGCGCGGCGAGCTGGATGTGGTCGAGTGCGGTGATCACCTCGGGTTCCCGGGCCGGGTGCGGGCGACGACGAAGATGCGCCGGAAGGGGAAGACGGTGCCGTGCGGGCCTGTCGGGTAGGCCTTGCGGAGCAGGTCGCGGTATTCGGCGAGGAATTCCTCGGTGGCTTCGTCGTCGCCTTCGAGAGCGGTCAGTACGGGCCGCAGCGCGGTGCCCTTGACCCAGTCGAGTACGGGGTCGGCGCCGGCCAGGAGCTGGACGTAGCTGGTCTCCCAGGCGTCGACGTCGCAGCCGAGGCCGGTGAGCCGTTCCAGGTAGTCGGCGGGGTCGAGGATGTGGACGAAGCGGCGGCCGTGGCCGTCGAGGCGTTCGCGCCATTGGGGGGCGTCGCAGAGTTCGCCGAGTATGGCGTGGCTGGGCGAGGTGAAGTTGCCGGGGACCTGGAAGGCGAGGGTGCCGCCGGGGTGCAGGGCGTCCACCCAGGTCTCGAAGGAGTCGGGGTGGTTGGGCACCCATTGGAGGGCGGCGTTGGAGACGATCAGGTCGTAGGGCTCGTCGGGGGTCCAGTCGTGGGCGTCGGCGGGGGCGAAGTCGAGGTGTCCGCCGCCGGCGGTGGGGCCTTCGCGGGAGGCGGCTTCGGCGAGCATTTCGGCGGAGCTGTCGAGGCCGGTGATGTGGGCGTCGGGCCAGCGGTCGGCGATCAGGGCGGTGACGTTGCCGGGGCCGCAGCCGAGGTCGGCGATGCGGGCGGGGCGGCCCGCGGCGGGCAGGTCGGGTATGCGGGCGAGGAGATCGTGGAAGGGGCGGGTCCGGTGGCTTGCGTGGCGGAGGTACTGCTGCGGATCCCAGGTTGGTGCGCGGTGCATGTTCGAGCCCCCTTGCAGGTACGGACTTTCCGAAGCGGGACGGCGCTTCCCGCGAACGATGCCCAGCATCCCCGCAAATATATCTTGACGTCAAGAGACTTCATGTCGACAGACCCTTTACACTGATCGCCATGGAGGACGAGGTCGATCGACTGGTCGCAGCATGGCGCCGCGAGCGCCCGGACCTCGACGTGGAACCGCTGGAGGTGCTGAGCCGCGTCTCCAGACTCGCACGCCACCTCGACCGGGCCCGCAGGATCGCCTTCGCCGAGCATCAGCTGGAGCCCTGGGAGTTCGACGTCCTGACCTCGCTGCGGCGCGCCGGGGCCCCGTACCAGCTCTCGCCCGGGCAGCTGCTGACCCAGACGCTGGTCACCTCGGGCACGATGACCAACCGCATCGACCGGCTCGCCAAGAAGGGCCTCGTCGAGCGGCTGCCCGACCCCAGCGACCGGCGCGGCGTGCTGGTCCGGCTCACCCCCGAGGGGCGCGACCGCGCCGACCAGGCGCTCGCCGGGCTGCTCGCGCAGGAGCGCGCGATCCTCGTCGAGCTGTCCCGGCCGCAGCGCCGTGAACTGGCCGACCTGCTACGCCAGCTGACCGCCCCGTTCGACAATATCCCCGGCTAGGTCCACCGGGCCCACCCCGGCGCGGCGGGCCAGCGCCACGGCGGCGAGCGTGGAGTGCACGCCGAGCTTGCCCAGCACGTTCTGCATGTGCGTGCGGACCGTGTGCGGCGAGAGGTAGAGCCGCTCGGCCACCGCCTTGCGGCCCAGCCCCGCGACCATGCAGCGCAGCACCTCGCGCTCGCGCGGGGTCAGCGACTCGACGAGCCGCTCGCTCTCCGTGCGGTGCTTGCGGGCCGCCGTCAGCTCCCGCAGCACGCCCGTCAGCAGCGCGGGCGGCAGATGCGTCTCGTCCCGCAGCACGCCGCGGATGACGGCGAGCAGCCGGGACAGGGAGCAGTCCTTGGCGACCCAGCCGGAGGCCCCGGCCTGGAGCGCCGCCGCCGCCCGGCGCGCGTCGTCGCGCTCGGCGAGCACCACGGTCCGTACGCTCGGCTGCCCGGACCGTACGCCCGCCACCAGCGAGATGCCGTCCACCGCGCTGTCCGCGGCCTCCCGGCCCTGGAGGTGCGCGGGGCCCGGTACGCGCGCGACGTCGCTGGTCGCGGCGCCGAGGTCGGCGTCGACCAGCAGTACGTCGAAGCGGCGGCCCTCAGCGGCGGCGCGCTCCAGTGAGCGCAGCGCCGCCGGTCCGCTGCCCGCGGCCGCGACCTCCACGTCCTGCTCCGCCGCGAGTGCTGCGGCGAGGGACTCGGCGAAGATGCGGTGGTCGTCGACCACCAGTACCCGAATACGTGCCACAGCCACCCCCATGTCAGATGTCGGTGGATCGCGGAGAAACCAGTGCGGGTACGGCGCCCGGTTCAGGGGTCGCCACTGCCGCACGGCCGCCGCCGTGCTGTGACGTCTACCCGCCCCCGGGCGTCGTACCTGCCTGTCTCGCCCCCTGATCGGCGTCGGCCCCCACCGACGCTGTGCTTCAGAGTACGGCTGGGGTACGACAACGGAAGGCGATTCACAAAACTGGCCGCTCCTCGTGTTCAGGGTGTGTTCAATGTTCGGTCTTGGGGCGGTCTGCGACACAGAACGACGGGAATTGATCCGTAGCCGAGACCAAAAGGTGCTCGGTCAGGGCCAGTTGAGCCTTCACCCGTACAGCGGGCGCGCTGTCACACGATCCGCCGCGCGCCGCCGCTCGGCACCGCGGGGAAGACGCGCGGCGCGCGGCGGCCAGCCGCCGCGAACGCGTCGCGCACCGCCTCCGTGACCGGGTCCGCGTCGTCCTCCGCCACCAGCACGACGGCCGAGCCGCCGAAGCCGCCGCCGGTCATCCGGGCGCCGAGCGCGCCCGCCGCGTTGGCCGCCTCGACGACCTGGTCCAACTCGGCGCAGGAGACGCGGAGATCGTCGCGGAGCGAGGCGTGGCCGGCGCTCAGGACGGGGCCGACGGCGCGGGCGTACCCGGCGTCCAGGAGGGCGATGACCTGCTCGACGCGGTGGTCCTCGGTGACGACGTGGCGTACGTACCGGCGCACCTTGTCGTCGTCCAACTGGTCGAGTGCCTCGGATAGTTGCTCGTAGGGCACATCGCGCAGCGCGCGTACGCCGAGCGCCCGCGCGCCCGCCTCGCAGCCGGCGCGCCGCTCGGCGTACGCGCCGTCTCCCAGTTCGTGTTTCACACGGGTGTCCACGACGAGGAGGGCCAGTCCGTGGGCCGCCAAATCGAACGGCACGTGGCGCTGGGAGAGGTCGCGGGTGTCGAGGTACAGGGCGTGGCCGTCGGCGCAGCAGGCGGCGGCCATCTGGTCCATGATTCCGCAGGGGACGCCGACGAAGTCGTTCTCGGCGTGCTGGGCGATGCGGGCGAGCCGCTGCGGGGGCAGGTCCAGTCCGTACAGGTCGTTCAGGGCGAGTGCGGTGGCGACTTCGAGGGCGGCGGAGGAGGAGAGGCCGGCGCCGGTCGGCACGGTGGACTCGTAGTGCAGGTCCGCGCCGGGGAGGGGGTGGCCCGCCTCGCGCAGGGCCCAGACGACGCCGGCGGGGTAGGCGGCCCAGCCGCCGCCGTCCCCGCCGCGGGTGCGGGCCGGTGCGAGGTCGTCGGTGCGCAGTTCGACGACTTTTCCGCCGCCGTCGGCGGAGTGCAGGCGCAGTACGCCGTCGGTGCGGGCGGAGGCGGCCGCGTGGGTGGTGTGCGGGAGCGCGAGCGGCATCACGAAGCCGTCGTTGAAGTCGGTGTACTCGCCGATCAGGTTGACCCGGCCGGGGGCGGCCCAGACGCCGGTGGGCCGCTTTCCGTACACCTCGGCGAAAGCCTCGGCCGCGCGCTCGGCACTCATCTACGCTCGTTCCTCCTGCTGTGGGGCGGTCCGCTGGGCGAAGTCCCAGGCGTCCGCGACGATGTCTTCGAGGGCGGCACGGGCGGGGCGCCAGCCGAGGCGCTGCTTGGCGCGTTCGGCGGAGGCGACCAGGACGGCGGGGTCGCCCGCGCGCCGCGGGGCGGTGTGCTGCGGGATGGGGTGGCCGGTGACCTCGCGGACGGTCTCGATGACGTCGTGGACGGAGAAGCCGTTGCCGTTGCCGAGGTTGCACACGAGGTGTTCGCCGTTCCTGGCCGCGTCGAGGGCCAGGAGGTGGGCGTCGGCGAGGTCGGCGACGTGGATGTAGTCGCGGACGCAGGTGCCGTCGGGGGTGGGGTAGTCGTCGCCGTATACGGAGATCGACTCGCGCCTGCCCTGGGCGACTTGGAGTACGAGGGGGATGAGGTGCGATTCGGGGTCGTGGCGTTCGCCCTGGGCTCCGTAGGCGCCGGCGACGTTGAAGTAGCGCAGGGAGACGGCGGCGAGTCCGTGGGCGGCGCATTCGCCGCTGATCATGTGGTCGACGGCGAGTTTGGTGGCGCCGTAGGGGTTGGTGGGGGCGGTGGGGGCGTCCTCGGTGATGGGGACGGCGGCGGGTTCGCCGTAGGTGGCGGCGGTGGAGGAGAAGACGAGGGTCCGGACGCCCGCGTCGCGCATGGCGGCGAGGAGTTCCGTGGTGCCGCCGACGTTGTTGCGCCAGTACTTGTCGGGGTCGGTGACGGACTCGCCGACCTGGGAGAACGCCGCGAAGTGCAGGACCGCGTCGTAGGAGGCGTCCAGCCATCGGGCGGCGTCCTGGATGCGGCCCTCAATGAACTCGGCGCCTTGGGGGACGCCTTCGCGGTGTCCGGTGGAGAGGTCGTCGAGTACGGTCACCCGGTGCCCGGCCTCCAGCAGATGGGCCGCGACGACGCTCCCGACATAGCCCGCACCGCCTGTGACCAGGTATTTGCTGCTCACTTACCCGCTACCTCCCGCAGTCGCTCGGCCGCGCGTTCCGGCGGCACATCGTTGATGAACACATTCATGCCGGATTCGGAACCCGCGAGGAACTTCAGCTTGCCGGAAGTGCGGCGGATGGTGAAAAGCTCTAGGTGGAGGGCGAAGTCGCCGCGCGCGGGCGCGGTGAGGGGAGCTTGGTGCCAGGCCGCGATGTACGGCGTGGGCGGCTCCGCCTCGCCGAAGATCCGGTCGAAGCGCCGCAAGACTTCCAGATAGACCTGTGGGAACTCTGTGCGCGCGTCGTCGTCGAGGGCGAGCAGGTCGGGTACGCGCCGCTTGGGGTAGAGGTGGACCTCGTACGGCCAGTGGGCGGCGTACGGGACGAAGGCGGTCCAGTGCTCGGCGTCCAGGACGACGCGGCGGCCGTCGGCGCGTTCGTCGGCGAGGACGTCGTCGAAGAGGTTGCGGCCGCCGGTGCGCTCGCGGTGTTCGGCGAGGGAGGCGAGCATCCGCTCGGTGCGGGGGGTGGTGAAGGGGTAGGCGTAGATCTGGCCGTGCGGGTGACCGAGGGTGACGCCGATCTCCGCGCCGCGGTTCTCGAAGCAGAAGACCTGCTCTACGCCGGGGAGTTGGGAGAGTTCGGCGGTGCGGTCGGTCCAGGCGTCGAGGACGAGGGCGGCCTGTTCCTCGGTGAGGTCGGCGAAGGACGCGCCGTGGTCGGAGGTGAAGCAGACGACCTCGCAGCGGCCGGAGTCGCCGGCCAGGGAGGGGAAGCGGTTCTCGAAGACGGCGACGTCGTAGTCGGCGGCGGGGATCTCGGTGTGCCGCCCGTCGCGGGAGGGGCAGAGCGGGCAGTCGTCGGCCGGCGGGTGGTAGGTGCGGCCCTGGCGGTGGGAGGCGACGGCGACGGCGTCGCCGAGGAGCCGGTCGCGGCGGATCTCGGAGGTGGTGGAGATCGCGTCGAGCGGCCGCTGGTCGACGGCGTCGCGGACCGCGTCGTCACGCGCGTCGTAGTAGATGAGTTCCCTGCCGTCCGCGAGTCGGGTCGCCGTCTTCTTCACCTGGCTGCTCCTCGCCCTGTCCGTGCGCGTCGGCCGCTGCCCGCGGCCTACCAAACATAACCAAACATAATGAACCACGGGTCAACACCATCGTCAACATCACAATCCAACAAAGACTCCCAACAGAAGTGTTCATTTTCGGACCGGCTGCGCGTACGTTGCTGTGCCATCAGCGCAGCCCACCGCCGTGTCACCCCAACCCCCGTGCCATCCGAAAAGAGCACCCCATGCAGAATCTGGCCGAAGGGCTTCGGCTCCCCACCAACGGGCTCGACTACGCCATCCTCGGGATCTACTTCGCCGTCGTCCTCGGCATCGGATTCGCGGCCCGGCGCTCCGTGAAGACCAGCCTCGACTTCTTCCTCTCGGGCCGCTCGCTGCCCGCCTGGGTCACCGGCCTCGCCTTCGTCGCCGCCAACCTCGGCGCCACCGAGATCCTGGGCATGGCGGCCAACGGCGCGCAGTACGGCGCGTACACCGTGCACTGGTACTGGATCGGCGCGATCCCCGCCATGGTCTTCCTGGGCCTGGTGATGATGCCGTTCTACTACGGCTCGAAGGTGCGCTCCGTACCGGAATTCCTGCTGCACCGCTTCGGACCGTCCTCGCACCTGCTCTCCTCGATCATCTTCGCCGTGTCGTCCGTGCTGATCGCGGGCGTCAACCTGTACGCGATGGCGATCGTGCTCCAGGCGCTGCTCGGCTGGCCGCAGTGGGTCGCCATCGTCGTCGCCGGGTTCTTCGTCCTCGCCTACATCACCCTCGGCGGGCTCTCCTCGGCGATCTACAACGAGGTGCTCCAGTTCTTCGTGATCCTCGCCGCCCTGATCCCGCTGACCATCGTGGGCCTCAAGCGGGTCGGCGGCTGGCACGGGCTCACCGACTCGCTCTCCGGCTCGCACGGCGACGCGTTCCTGACCGCGTGGAAGGGCACCGGCATCGGCGAGTCCAACCCGCTGGGCGCCAACTGGCTGACCATCGTCCTGGGCCTCGGCTTCGTCATGAGCTTCGGCTACTGGACCACCAACTTCGCCGAGGTGCAGCGCGCGCTGTCCGCGAAGAACCTCAGCGCGGCCAAGCGCACCCCGCTCATCGCCGCCTTCCCCAAGATCTTCATCCCGCTGGTCGTCGTCATCCCCGGCCTGATCGCCCTGGTCATGGAGCCCTCACTGGGCAAGGCGGGCAAGGACGGGCTCCAGTACAACGACGCCATCCCGGTCCTGATGCGCGACCTGCTGCCCAACGGCGTGCTCGGCATCGCGGTCACCGGACTGCTCGCCGCGTTCATGGCGGGCATGGCCGCCAACGTGTCGTCCTTCAACACGGTCTTCACCAACGACATCTGGGGCGCGTACCTGAAGAAGGGCCGCGAGGACGCGTACTACCTCAAGACCGGCCGCTGGGTCACGGCCGTCGGCGTGCTGATCGGCATGGGCACCGCGTTCATCGCCTCGTCCTTCAGCAACATCATGAACTACCTCCAGACCCTGTTCTCCTTCTTCAACGTGCCGCTGTTCGTCGTCTTCATCATCGGCATGTTCTGGAAGCGCACCACGGCGGCGGCCGGGTTCTGGGGGCTGCTGTCGGGCACCGTGGCCGCGATGGTCAACTACTTCTGGTTCTACAAGCAGGGCGTCATCACGATCCCGTCCGACCAGGGCGCCAACTTCGTCTCCTCGATCGTCGCGTTCGTCGTCGGCTCCGCGGTGATGGTGGTCGTCACACTGTTCACCAAGTCCAAGTCCGCCGAGTCGCTGGCCGGCCTGGTCTACGGCACCCGGTCCCCCGGCATGACGGAGCTGCCCGCCGAGGGCGACGACGCGTGGTACCGCAAGCCCGCGCTGCTCGGCTGGGGCGCGGTCGTGCTCGCGGCCGCCTGCTACATCCCGTTCTCCTTCTAGCCGCGGCGCCGGCAACTACCGTCAACCCCGACGAACCGAGGGAAAGAAGCACGCACCATGAGCGACTACCAGCGCGAAGTCGAAGAACTGGAGCGCGAGTCCACCACCGCCGCGCGCCTCTTCGACGTACGGCGCATCATCGGCGGCCTCTTCGTGGTCTACGGCGTCATCGTCACCATCGCCGGGATCACCGCCTCCGACGCCGACATCAAGAAGGCCCAGGACATCAACATCAACCTCTGGACGGGCCTGGGCATGCTCGTCCTCGGCCTCCTCTTCCTCCTCTGGCTCAAGCTGCGGCCGACCGTGCCGCCCGTGCCGCCCACGCCGGACGAGCCCGCGGACGGCGACAGCTGACCGGGGCCCGGGGCCTCGCGCGACGACGGCCGGCCGGGGCCCGGAGCCTCTCGCGACGACAGCCGGCCGGGGCCCGGGGCCGCCGCCCGGAGAGCGGAGTCAGGACGGCCGCACCGCGCCCGGCTCCGCCGCGTGGTTCGACGCGCTGACGGCGGCGCGGTCCAGCAGCCCCGTACGGGCCGCCAGCGCCGCCGCCTCCAGCCGGGACGTCACGCCCAGCTTCATCAGCACCCGCTGTACGTGCGTACGGGCCGTGCTCGGGGCGATGCCCATCCCCGCCGCGATCAGCCGGGTGTCCTCCCCCTCCGCCACCCGCATCAGCACCTCCACCTCGCGCGGCGTCAGCATGTGCAGCAGCCGCGCGCCCTCGTCGTCCGGCTGCGCCGCCGGATTGAGCAGCTCGGCGAAGGCGTTCTGGAGCAGCTGCGGATCGATCGCCGCCTCCCCGGCACGCGCCTTCACCATGGCCCGCTCGACGCCCTCGATGCGCTCGTTGTGCCGCACATAGCCGGAGGCGCCGGCCGCGAAGGCCGCCGCGATCCCGTGCGGGCTGGGCACCGGACCGAGCACCACCACCGCGACCTGCGGCCGCTCGCGCTTGATCCGTACGATCGGCTCGAACACCCCTGGCTCGGCAGGCGTCGCCGTGCCCAGCAGACATACCTCCGGCGCCCTGCTCACCACCAGCTCGGCCGCCCCGGCGCTCGGAGCCGCCGCGGCCAGCACCCTGTGCCCGCGCAATTTCAACGCCGAAGCGAGCGCCTCGGCCAGCAGACGGTGGTCGTCGACCACCATGAGCCGCACGCCCATGACCTACCCCCCTGTCCCCCCAGAGACCTACGTACCGGCCCTAACGGCCTGCCCGGCTCCCTCCCCTGGTCGTTTGCGTACGTCTCCCTGAGCCCCTTGCCCCCGGAAGCTACACGCTCGTCCGCCATCGCGCGCCCCTTACCGGCGAGAAGTCCCCCGGAATGCCGAAATCCCGCCTAATCACGCGTAGTTCGCGCTCGGCGCGAAACGTTCCAGCACGTCCGCGACCCCGACCGTACGGGCGTACGAGCGGGGCCGGGAGGGGCAGGAACGGCCGGTCTCCGGCCGCCGGTTCAGCTGCCGCCGAAGATCAGCAGCGTGTACTTCTTGCCGCCGAGCGAGGAACGGGGCTTGTCGGCATAGTGATTGCCGAGGAAGAGCCGCCCCTGAGCGTACAGACCTTCCTGGTAGTCCGGCGAGAGCGCGTTCTCCGCCTCGTGCGAGGAGACCGGGTTCCGCAGGAGCACGTCCTTCTTGTACGTCTTGGGGTCGACGCGCACCACCGTGCCGCCCGCCTTGTACGTCGGGAGCTGGTAGGCGATGACGTAGCCGTCCTTGTCCATCGACAGCGGCAGCAGCACGGAGCCGGCCGTGCCCTCGGCCTTGCCGGTGGACCGCCCGCTGGCCAGGTCGAAGCCGACGACCTCGTTGACCTCGCCCGAGACGGTGGACTTGCCGCTCTGGTGCTCCTTGGTCGGCAGGTACAGGGTGTCCTTGGAGACCGCGAGCTTGACGCAGCCCTCGACGTTCGTCGCGTCGCACTTCGGCGTGTACACACCGCCCTGCGTCGAGATCTTGCTGCGCAGCCGGCCGGTCTTGGCGCTGTCGTCGACGGCCATGAAGTCGGAGACGCCGTTGCCCGCGGAGCCGGCCGCGTCGAGGCCGACGACCAGCGGGTCGGTGGAGGCGATGTGCGCCCAGCTGATGCCGGCGGGCACCTTGAAGACCGACTTCACCGCGCCCGTCGCCGGGTTCAGCGTCTGGATCTCCAGGGACGGCCGGTTGTACGCGCCGCAGCGCCGCACCGCGACCAGCTTGCCGCCGCCCGCGTAACCGCTGTCCTTGCAGGAGTCGCCGCCCTTGGGCTTCCACAGCTCCTTGCCGCCGTCCAGCGCCCAGGCGGCGCCGCCGGCCGTGCCGCCCGCGGCGACGGTGCCGCCGCCGACGGTGACCTCGTCGAAGCGGATGTCCTCGTCGCCCAGCTTGGCGGTGTGCTGCCAGAGCTTCTTGCCGGCGTTGAGGTCGATCGCGGCGACCTGGTTGCAGCTGGGGTACTTGTTCCCGGCGGTCGGCTTGGCGTTCTTGAAGAGCACCGCGGTCTTGCCGTCGGCGGTGGTCCGCTGGGACGCCCAGCAGATCTCCCCGTCGAGCGCGACCTCCCACTTCTGGCCGCCCGAGAGCCCGTACCCGACCAGCTTGTAGACGTCGGACTTGACGACGTACTTGTCGGTCGCCCAGAGGCCCTTGGTCGTGACGAGGTCGGGGACGTGCTCCTGCTCCTTGCCGAAGAGCAGCTTGCCGTCGACGGCCGCGGGCTTCGCGCCGCCGTCCTTGTCGCCTTCCTTGCCGCCGCCCTTGTCACCGGACTTGGCCAGGCTCTTCTCGTCCTTCTTGCCGTCGTCGCCCTTCGTGGCGAACCAGACTCCGCCGCCGACGGCGAGGGCGAGCACCACGACCGCGCTGACGATGACGGTCATGCGCTGCTTGGACTTACCGCCGCCGCCGGGCGTCCCGCCGGGGAACTGGGCGGGCGGCGGGTACGCGCCGTACTGCTGCTGTCCGTACGGCCCCGGCTGCCCGTACGGTCCGGGCTGCCCCTGCGGCGGCGCCGCGCCGAACGGCTGGGTCGGGAAGTCCTGCGGCCCCGGCTGCGCCGGGTAGCCGTAACCGCCGGGCGGCGGGGGCGGCGGCGACTGGGGGGCGCCGGGCGGATTGCCCGGCGGCGGGGGCGGCGGAGGCGGCGTCCGCGGAGCCCCGGGCGGGTTGCCCGGCGGGGGCGGCGGAGGCGGCGGCGCCTGCGGGTAGCCGTAGCCGGGCTGCCCCTGCGGCGGCTGCGGCGGCTGGGCGGGCGGATAGCCGTACGAGGGGTCCTGCGGCGCGCCGAAGCCGCCCTTCGGCGGCTCGTTCGGCGGCTGGGGCGGCTGGGACATCAGCGTTCCTCTTTACGCGGGCCCGCAGCACCGATCCGTCTCCCCCGCACTCCCGGTGGCCGGATATCGACTGAATATCCACCGGGAAGGAGCGAATCGGGCGCGAAACCCGCCAGTCGATGACAGACAAGCGGACATTCTTTCTACCACCCGTCACCGACATCCCACCGCCCGGCAAAGGCCCCCTCCACCACCTGAGACCGGCCCGTGACAGGACCGTTGCGCCACCGCCCGGCCCCCGGGGGCCCATCCCTCGGCCGGTTCCCACCGATTGTTTTGCGACAAGGCGGCGCGACGGCCCGTAAGGGCCGCGCTCCCCGCTACGCGTCCTCGGCCAGCTCCAGCCAGCGCATTTCCAGGTCGTCGCGTTCCGCGGCGAGTTCGCGCAGTTCGGCGTCGAGTTTGGCGACCTTCTCGAAGTCGGTGGCGTTGTCGGCGATCTGGGTGTGCAGTTTGGCCTCGGAGTCGCTGATGCGGTCGAGGCGGCGTTCGATCTTCTGGAGTTCCTTCTTGGCGGCGCGGGCGTCGCCGGCGGGCTTCTGCTTGGCGGGGGCCGGGGCGACGGCGGGGGCCGTGGCTTCGATGACGCGGCGGCGCCGCTCCAGGTATTCGTCGAGGCCGCGCGGCAGCATGCGCAGCGTGGCGTCGCCGAGGAGGGCGAAGACGCGGTCGGTGGTGCGCTCGATGAAGTACCGGTCGTGGCTGATGACGATCATCGAGCCGGGCCAGCCGTCGAGGAGGTCCTCCAGCTGGGTGAGGGTCTCGATGTCGAGGTCGTTGGTCGGCTCGTCGAGGAAGAGGACGTTGGGCTCGTCCATCAGGAGCCGCAGGATCTGGAGGCGGCGGCGTTCACCGCCGGAGAGGTCGCCGACGGGCGTCCACTGCTTCTCCTTCGTGAAGCCGAACTTCTCGCACAGCTGGCCCGCCGTCATCTCCCGGCCCTTGCCGAGGTCGACGCGGTCGCGTACCTGCTGCACGGCTTCCAGCACCCGCTTCGCGGGGTCGAGTTCCGCGACTTCCTGGGAGAGGTAGGCGAGTTTCACCGTCTTGCCGACCACGATCTTGCCGGCGGCGGGCTGGGCATCGCCGTCCGTGCGGGCGGCCTGTTCGAGGGCGCGGAGCAGGGAGGTCTTGCCGGCGCCGTTGACGCCGACCAGGCCGACCCGGTCGCCGGGGCCGAGCTGCCAGGTGAGGTGCTTGATCAGCATCTTGGGCCCGGCCTGTACGGTCACGTCCTCCAGGTCGAAGACGGTCTTGCCGAGCCGGGTGCCCGCGAACTTCATCAGCTCGGCGTTGTCGCGCGGCGGCGGCACGTCGGCGATCAGTTCGTTGGCCGCCTCGATGCGGAAGCGCGGCTTGCTGGTGCGGGCGGGGGCGCCGCGGCGCAGCCAGGCCAGCTCCTTGCGCATCAGGTTCTGCCGCTTGACCTCCTCCGTCGCGGCGATCCGCTCGCGCTCGGCGCGGGCGAAGACGTAGTCGGAGTAGCCGCCTTCGTACTCGTACACGTCGCCGCGCTGCACGTCCCACATCCGGGTGGCGACCTGGTCGAGGAACCAGCGGTCGTGGGTGACGACGACGAGCGCGGAGCGCCGCGTCCGCAGGTGGTCCGCCAGCCAGGAGATGCCCTCGACGTCGAGGTGGTTGGTGGGCTCGTCCAGGACGATGAGGTCCTGTTCGGCGATGAGCAGCTTGGCGAGCGCGATGCGGCGGCGCTCGCCGCCGGACAGCGGACCGATGACGGTGTCCAGGCCCTGGCCGAAGCCGGGCAGGTCCAGCCCGCCGAACAGGCCGGTGAGCACGTCGCGGATCTTGGCGTTGCCGGCCCACTCGTGGTCGGCGAGGTCGCCGATCACCTCGTGCCGGACCGTGGCGGCCGGGTCGAGGGAGTCGTGCTGGGTGAGCACGCCGAGACGCAGGTCGCCGGTCTGCGTGACGCGGCCGGTGTCGGGGGTCTCCAGCTTGGCGAGGATGCGGATGAGGGTGGTCTTGCCGTCGCCGTTGCGGCCGACCACGCCGATCCGGTCGCCCTCGCTGACGCCGAGGGAGACGCCGTCGAGCAGCGCACGCGTGCCGTACACCTTGCCGACGGCTTCCAGATTGACCAGGTTGGCTGCCACTGCCATCTCACTCCTGCTGCTCGAATCGACCGGTCTTCCAGCGTAATCGCCCGCGCCGGCGGTCCCCGACCGCCCTTGGTGCGGACCGCGCCCGCCGGTCGCCCGTCAGCGGCGTCGCGTGCGCGCCGGGCCGCTGACCGCCTCGACCAGGAACCAGCCCACGACGGCCGCGAGGACCGCCACCGGCGCGGAGACGCGGACGGCGACGAGCATGGCGGTGCGGCCTTCCAGGAGTCCGCCGAAGCCGACCGTGGACAGGCCCAGGACGCCGAACAGGCACAGTGTGACGCCGAGGGCCGCCACCGGGCCGGACGCGGTGCGGGGCTCGGCGGGGCCGCGGGCGGCGGCCGGCCGTTCGAAGCGCCGGAAGGCCGCGACGAGCAGCGCGGTGACGGCGGCGGCCGCCGCGATCCGCAGCGGGACCTGCGCCCACCACGTCCCGCTCGCGGGCTCCGGCAGCGGTACGCGCAGGGCGAGCATGGCCCCGTACACGCCGAGCATCGCGGTGAGGTGCCACAGGAACGCGGTCATCGCGACGCCGTTGGCGGCGACCACGCCGCGCCATACGCGGGGGCGGGCCAGCAGCCGCGCGGCCGGGGCGCGCAGCAGCTCGACCGCGCCGACGAGCCACAGTCCGTGGCAGAGGAGCGCCAGCGTCGGCGGGGACATGTTGCTGATCTTCTCGCCGGGCATTCCGACCATGGACAGGGGGTACGGGCCGGCGGTGACGAGCGCGACGGCGCCCGCGAGGCCGGTGACGGCCAGCGCCGCCGGTACGCGCAGCCCGCCCGCCGCGAGGCGGCCGTCGGCGCGCAGGAAGCCGAGCTGGTGGACGGCGAGCCAGACGAAGGCGAAGTTGAGGAACTCCACGTACGGCACGCCGAGGGCGAAGCGCAGCACGTCGACGGCGGCGGCCGCCGCGACGAGGGCGGCGAACGCGCCCCAGCCGTAGCGTTCGTGCAGGCGCAGCAGGGGCGGGGTGAAGGCGACCATCGCCAGGTAGATGCCGATGAACCAGAGGGGCTGCGCGACGAGCCGGGCGGCCACGCCCGTCAGCGAGCCGTCCGCGCCCAGGAGTTGGACGCTCAGCGCGCCCGCTCCCCAGACGCCGATGAAGACCATGGTGGGGCGCAGCAGCCGCTGGAGCCGGGCCCGTAGGAAGGCGGCGTAGAGGGAGGCGCCGGGTTCACCGCGGCGGGCCTGGGAGCGGTAGGACAGGGCGTGCGAGAAGCCGCCGACGAAGAAGAAGACGGGCATGATCTGGAGGAGCCAGGTCAGGGGCTGGAGGGCCGGTTCGACGGCGAGGAGGTTGCCCACGCTCGCCTCGCCGTGCTGGTCGGCGGTGACGGCGGCCATCAGCCAGTGGCCGAGCACGACCGTGCCGAGCGAGGCGACGCGCAGCAGGTCGATGTAGCGGTCGCGGCCGCTGGGCGTGGCCTCGGCGAGTTCGCGTACGCCCGTACGTTCCGTTTCCGATGCCGGTCGTCGTGGTCTCATACGGGCACGATCGCCCGGCGGGCGGCCCGTACGGTTCAGCGCCGGTACTCAAATCCCCCTAGGAGATTGTGAGTACCGGTACTCATCGCGCGCCGCGGGTCACCCGGTGGGCAGCACGGTCGCGCCCGGCGCCGGGCCGGTGGCGATGCGCGCCGTGCGGCAGGTGCCGGAGGCGAGGAGGGCGTCGGCGACGGTACGGGCCGAGGCCGCGTCCTCGGTCAGGAACGCGGTGGTCGGCCCGGAGCCGGAGACCAGCGCGGCCAGGGCGCCGGCGGCCGTGCCCGCCGCGAGGGCGGCGGCGAGGGAGGGGCGCAGGGAGACGGCGGCGGGCTGGAGGTCGTTGCTCACGGCCGCCGCGAGGGCTGCGGGGTCGCCGTCGCGGAGGGCTTCGAGGAGGGCGGGGGACGGCTCGGGGTCGGCGGGGACGTCCGCCGTGGTGGCGCCCGTACCGGCGGCTTCACGGAGCCGGTCGCACTCGCCGTAGACGGCCGGGGTGGAGAGGCCGCCGTCCGCGACGGCGAAGACCCAGTGGAAGGCGCCGCCGACGTCGAGGGGGGTGAGGAGCTCGCCCCGGCCCCGGCCGAGGGCCGCGCCGCCGACGAGGCTGAACGGCACGTCGCTGCCCAACTCGGCACAGATGTCGAGGAGTTCGGTGCGACTGGCGCCCGTGCCCCATAGGGCGTCGCAGGCGGCGAGGGCCCCCGCGGCGTCGGCGCTGCCGCCGGCCATGCCGCCGGCGACGGGGATGTCCTTGGCGATGTGGATGTGGACGTCGGGCTCGCGCCCGTACCTCTGGGCGAGGGCGATCGCGGCGCGCGCGGCGAGGTTGGTGGCGTCCAGGGGCACGTGGTGGGTGTCGGGGCCGGAGCAGGTGACGCGCAGGGCGTCGGCGGGCGTCACGGTGATCTCGTCGTAGAGGCCGACGGCCAGGAAGACGTTGGCCAGCCCGTGGAACCCGTCGGGCCTGCGCCCGCCGACGGCGAGCTGCACGTTGACCTTGGCGGGGACGCGGACGGTGACGCCGCCGGTGCCGACTCCGACGGCGGGGAGGTCAGGGAGGCCGGGGAGATCGGGGGTGCTCATCGGTCGCCCTCCGGGTCGGCGTCGGGCGCGGGTTCGTACGTCCGGCTGCCCGTCCACCCGTCGCCGCCCCCGCCGGGGGCCTTGTGTTCGGCGATGGCGATGAATTCCTCGATGGTGAGGGACTCGCCGCGGGCCTGCGGGGAGACGCCCGCGGCGCGCAGGGCCGCCTCGGCCGCGGCGGCGGAGCCGGCCCAGCCGGAGAGGGCGGCGCGCAGGGTCTTGCGGCGCTGGGCGAAGGCGGCGTCGACGACGGCGAAGACGTCGCGCTTGGCGGCGGTGGTCCTGATCGGCTCGGCACGGCGGACCAGGGAGACGAGGCCGGAGTCGACGTTGGGGGCGGGCCAGAAGACGTTGCGGCCGATGGAGCCGGCGCGCTTGACGTCGGCGTACCAGGCGGCCTTCACGGACGGCACGCCGTACACCTTGGAGCCGGGCTGCGCGGCGAGCCGGTCGGCGACCTCGGCCTGGACCATGACGAGGGACCGCTCGATGGTCGGGAACGCCGCGAGCATGTGCAGCAGCACCGGTACGGCGACGTTGTACGGGAGGTTGGCGACCAGCGCGGTCGGCGCGGGTCCGGGCAGTTCGGCGACGCGCATCGCGTCGGAGTGGACCAGCTCGAAGCGGTCGGCGCGCTCGGGCAGCCGGGCGGCGACGGTGGCGGGCAGGGCCTCGGCCAGCACGTCGTCGATCTCGACGGCGGTGACCCGGTCGGCGGCCTCCAGCAGGGCCAGGGTCAGCGACCCGAGCCCGGGGCCGACCTCGACGACGACGTCGTCGGGCCGGACGCCGGCGGTCCGGACGATCCGGCGGACGGTGTTGGCGTCGATGACGAAGTTCTGTCCGCGCTGCTTCGTCGGGCGTACTCCCAGTGCGGCAGCTAGTTCGCGGATGTCGGCGGGGCCCAGGAGGGGGCCGGGGTCGTCTGTGGTGGGGCTGGAGCTCACCCCTGGAGTTTACGGCCGCAGACGGGCCACGGACTCGCCCCCCGGCTGATGTACAGCTTCTTGGCCCGGGAGGTCTGCTCCGCGGCCGGTGCGTCCTGGGGCCGGCCGCTGCCGCCGAGCGAGTGCCAGGTCCGGGTGTCGAACTGGTAGAGCCCGCCGTACGTGCCGGAGGCGTCCACGGCGTCGGGCCGCCCGCCCGCCTCGCACTGGGCGAGCCCCGCCCAGTCGAGGCCGTCGGCGCCGGTGGGCTTGGGCCTGGTGCCGACGCGCAGGATCTGGGCGCGGGGCGCCCGGACGGTCTCCGTGCGGAGCTTCTTCGGCTTCCGCTTGACGCCGTTGACGGTCCGCAGTTCGTACGTGACGCGCCGGACGCCCTGGAGCCCGGCCGCCTCGACGGCCTCGGTGCCCTTGAAGAGCGCCGGGTCGTCCAGGCGCACGGTGTGGAAGGGGATCGGCTCCTCGCGTGCCTCCTCGCCGCCGGTGATGCGCATGACGGAGATGGTCTGGCCCTCGCGCGGGAAGCTGTCGGGGGCCACGGAGGTGGAGTCCTGGCCGTGCAGGGTGAGGCCGGCGGCGGCGAGGGCCTCGCGGACGGTCGCCGCGTTGGTGGCGACGGTGTGCTCGCGGCCGTCGGCCATGAAGGTGACGGTGCGTTCGGTGCGTACGGCCAGGTCGAGGCCGCCGCGGGCGATGGGCCGCGAACCGGCGACGGAGAGGTGGGCGCCCTCGGCGCGCACGCCGAGCTGGCGCAGCGCCCCGGCGACGGTGCGGGCGGTGGTCCAGACGCGGCGGCGCTCGCCGTCGAGGTCGAGAGTCAGCGGCCGGCCGTAGCGGATGGTGACCTCGTCGCCGGTGGCGAGTCCATGGCCGCGGCCGGGCGCGACGACGTCGTGGGCGCCGAGGGGCACGCCTTCCTCGGCGAGGAGTTCGTCGACGTCGTCGGCGAAGGTGTGCAGGGTGCGGGGGGCGCCGTCGACGTCGAGCCGTACGGCCTTGTCGGTGGCGACGAAGGCGGAGGTGCCGCCCGCGAGGAAGGCGACGACGAGGGCGCGGGGCACGAGGCGCAGCAGCCCTTCGGGGCGTTCGGCCGGGCGCTTGCGGCGGGCGGCGCGGCGCTTGGCGGCCCGGCCGCCGCCCGGCGCGGGGAGGGCGGGATCGGCGGCGGCCGGCTCGTACGGGCCCGCGTACGGGACGGTGTGCGGGCTCGCGTACGGGGCCGTGTACGGGGCGGTGTGCGGGCTTTCCCATGGGTCGGCATACGGGCCGCCGGTGTACGGGCCTTCCTGCGCTCCCTGGGCGCGGGCCTGGCACGCGGCCCCCTCGTGCGCCCCCGGGTCGGCGGGGGCGCCGGGGTCGGCGTACCCGTACGCCCCGTCGCGCCACTCCGGCTCGTATTCGTATACGGCCGGGCCCGCCGACTGCCGGGGCAGGAACGGCCCGGCCGGGCCGGCGGGGGCTTCGGCGCCGCGGTACGCGGCTCGGTGGCTGCCCTGTGCTTGACTCACGCGACGCTCCACTGGGTCCGACCGCTGGTCCGGCTCCAGGCCCGGCGGCCCGGCTCTGGCCGGGAATCTAGCGGAGCACCGCGTCACTCTCCAAAGTCGGCCGGTCACACAGTGTGGCGCGGTTCCGGGTAGCCGAAGGCGCGGGCGGTGTTCGCCGCGACGGCGGCGGCCAGGTCGTCCTCGGCGAGGCCCTTGACGTCCGCCATGGCGCGGAGCGTGACGGGGATGAGGTAGGGCGCGTTCGGGCGGCCCCGGTAGGGCATCGGGG
Organism: Streptomyces sp. NPDC050610; assembly: GCF_040654875.1. Taxonomy (NCBI): domain Bacteria; kingdom Bacillati; phylum Actinomycetota; class Actinomycetes; order Kitasatosporales; family Streptomycetaceae; genus Streptomyces; species Streptomyces sp. NPDC050610. Next base: position 103,182 of record NZ_JBFAIV010000010.1, read on the forward strand.
TGAGGAACGGCGCGTCCGTCTCGACCAGGATCAGCTCGCGCGGGGCGACGGCGAGGGCGTCGCGCAGCGGCTGGGCGTTCTTGAAGGTGACGTTCCCGGCGAAGGACATGTAGTACCCGGCGTCGGCGCAGACCTTGGCCATCTCGGCGTCGCCGGAGTAGCAGTGGAAGACGACCGTCTCGGGGGCGCCCTCTTCTTCGAGGACGCGCAGGACGTCGTCGTGCGCGTCGCGGTCGTGGATGACGAGGGCCTTGCCGTGGCGCTTGGCGATGTCGATGTGGCGGCGGAAGGAACGTTCCTGGGCCGCCATGCCGTCGGGGCCGGTGCGGAAGTGGTCGAGGCCGGTCTCGCCGACGCCGCGCACGTGCGGGAGGGCGGCCAGCCGGTCGATCTCGGCGAGGGCGTCGTCCAGGGCCGCGTCGCCGCCGGCCGCCCGGGCGCCCTGGCGGGACCAGCCGTCGGGGTCGCCGAGGACGATGCGGGGCGCTTCGTTCGGGTGCAGCGCCACGGTCGCGTGGACGTTCTCGTGGGCGGCGGCCGTCTCGGCGGCCCAGCGGGACCCGGCGAGGTCGCACCCCACCTGGACGACGGTCCGCACGCCGACGGACGCGGCCTTGGCCAGGGCCTCCTCGACGGTGCCCCGCTGCATGTCCAGATGGGTGTGCGAGTCGGCGACGGGCACGTCGAGCGGGGCCGGGAGCGGCGGTGGGACGTCCTGATCCTTGCGGTCGCCGCTCTGCTTGCCGTTCTTCGATGCTGTTGCCGCCATGGCCGCGATTCTATGAGCCCTCACGGGCCGGCCGGTGCGCGGCTCACTTCCGGTGGTGGAAGGGCTTCAGCAGGTCGGCGAGGTGCCAGTGGTGGTCCCCGGTGTGCGGCGGCTCGGCGGCCGGCTCGCGGCGCCCGTCGAGCGCGTCGGCTCCGCGGCGGGGCGTCGGCTCGGTGCCCGCGGCGGCGGGGACGGTGGCGGCCGGTGCGGCGTGCGGGGGGCTGTGCAGGGCCTCGGCGACCATGGTGACCCGGCCGGAACGCATGATGCGCACGACGTGTGCGCCGCAGTTCGCGCAGGTCGGGGTGGTCAGCGGGGACGGGACCCGGGTGCCGTCGGCGTAGTAGACGACGAAGGCCCGCCCGTGGGAGTCCACGTGGTGCTCTATCTCGTAGCTCTGCTCCCAGCCGTGCCCGCACCGCATGCACGCGAAGGCGTACGCCTCGTGTGCGTTCTGATCGGCTGCGTGCCTCGGGTGGGCTATCGGGTGGACACCACTTGAGGTTCCTGCGATCTCGCTCATGGCAGCTCCTCTTGTCCGTAGACAAGTCTCTCCGGGAACGGACGTCCCACCTCCAGAGAACGCCTTTCCCGCCGCCGGCGCGACAGCCCTTCGCCGTATTGGGAGAAATTTGGCGACTTGATATCGCAATCACCGGGCTGCCATGCCTGAGCTTTAAGTTTTCACGATAGTCCTTTGCCCGCCGGTGGTCCCTGCCGAGCGGCGTTCTTCGCCGCGACGACCGCGTCGAACACCTCCCGCTTCGGCAGCCCCGCCGCGGCCGCCACGGCGGCGATGGCCTCCTTGCGCCGCTCCCCCGCCTCTTCCCGTACGCGCACCCGCTCGACCAGTTCGGCGGGGTCCAGGTCCTTCGGTCCGGCGGCCGGGGCGCCCTCCACGACGACGGTGATCTCGCCGCGCACGCCCTCGGCGGCCCACTCGGCCAGCTCTCCCAGCGGGCCGCGCCTGACCTCCTCGTACGTCTTGGTCAGCTCGCGGCAGACGGCGGCGCGGCGGTCCGCGCCGAAGGCCTCGGCCATGGCGGCGAGGGTGTCGTCGAGCCGGTGCGGGGCCTCGAAGTAGACGAGGGTGCGGCGCTCGTCGGCGGCCTCGCGGAGCCGGCCGAGGCGCTCGCCCGCCTTGCGGGGCAGGAACCCCTCGAAGCAGAACCGGTCGACGGGCAGCCCGGAGACGGCGAGCGCGGTCAGCACGGCGGACGGGCCGGGGACCGCGGTGACCTTGACGCCGCGCTCGACGGCGGCGGCGACGAGGCGGTAGCCGGGGTCCGAGACGGACGGCATCCCCGCGTCGGTGACCAGCAGCACCCGCGCGCCGCCGGCCAGCGCCTCGACGAGTTCGGGCGTACGGGCCGACTCGTTGCCCTCGAAGTAGGAGACGACGCGGCCGGTGGTGTGCACGCCGAGCGCCTGGGTGAGGCGGCGCAGCCGCCGGGTGTCCTCGGCGGCGATCACGTCGGCGGCGGCCAGTTCGGCGGCGAGGCGGGGCGGGGCGTCGGCGACGTCGCCGATGGGGGTGCCGGCGAGGACGAGCACGGCGGGGGCGGAGGTTTCGGGAGATGCGGCAGTCACCGCCCCATCCTCGCAGGGGCGGCCGGCCGGCCCGGTACGGCGGGCGGGGCGGTGGGCCCGCGGCGCGGCGGCCGGGGCCTGTGCGTCCCGGGGCCCGTGCGTCCCGGGGCGCGGACGGCTCGGGGCCCGTACGTATCGCGGAACGTGCGTCTCGCGGAACGTGCGTCTCGCGGAACGTGCGTCTCGGGGCCGGCGGGTCGCCCGGAGCGTGCGTCCCGGGGCCCGTGCGGACCGCTCGGCGCGGTGCGTGCGCCCCGTCCCACGCCGAGCCGTGCGCCGCCCCGCGACTCGCACAGATGAGTTCCCTACGATGGCGCGGTGACCAGTGACACCGCGACGCGAGCCCAGCAGGGCCAGGCCGCCGACGATCAGCAGCGGAACTGGCGGCGGGGGCTGCGCCGGTTCGGCTACGCGGGCCGGCCGCGGACGGACCTGCGGGAGCGGCTCGTACCGCCGTTCCCCGAGCCCGGGGTGCGGCTGTGGGCCGCGCTGGGCGCCGGTCCCGGGGCCGCGCGGCGGCTGGCGCGGTACACGGGCTGGGGCGGCCCGCTGCTCGTCACGCTCTTCGCGGGGCTGCTGCGCTTCTGGCACCTGGGGTCGCCGCGCGCGGTGATATTCGACGAGACGTACTACGCGAAGGACGCCTGGTCGCTGTGGAAGTACGGGTTCGAGGCGTCCTGGTCGAAGGACGCCAACGACCAGCTTCTCCACACGCCGCAGCACATCCCGGTCAGCGAGGCGGCGGCGTATGTGGTGCATCCGCCGGTCGGCAAGTGGGTCATCGGCCTCGGCGAGCAGCTCTTCGGGCTGACGCCGTTCGGCTGGCGGTGCATGGTGGCGCTGCTGGGGACGGCGTGCGTGCTGATGCTGTGCCGGATCGGGCGGCGGCTGCTGCGCTCCACGTTCCTGGGATGCCTGGCGGGCACGCTGATGGCGGTGGACGGGCTGGCCTTCGTGATGAGCCGCACGTCGCTGCTCGACTCGGTGCTGGTCTTCTTCGTGCTGGCGGCCTTCGGCTGCGTGCTGGTCGACCGGGACCGGACCCGCGCGCGGATCGCGGCGGCGCTGCCGGCCGGCCCGGACGGGCTGACCCGTCCGGACGCCGAGGTCGGCGACGGGCTGAAGCTGGGGTGGCGGCCGTGGCGGCTGGCGGCGGGGCTCTGCCTGGGCCTGGCGTGCGCGACGAAGTGGAACGGCGCGATCTATCTGGCGGCGTTCGGCCTGATGGTGGTCGTGTGGGACGTGGGCTCGCGCCGGCTGGCGGGGGCCTACCGCCCGTACCGCTCGGTGCTCCGGCGGGACGTGCCGTGGGCGTTCCTGTCCACGGTGGTCGTCTCGGTCTGCGTCTACCTGGCGTCGTGGACCGGCTGGTTCGCGAAGAGCGGTACGTACAGCAAGGCGGCGGGCTGGCAGCACAGCGGCTATTTCAGGCACTGGGCGGAGACGGAGGGCGGCTACAGCGCGGACGGCTTCCTGGCCGGGGTGCTCAACCCGCTGCGGAGTCTGTGGCACTACGAGGTGGAGGTCTGGCGGTTCAACACGGGCCTCACGTCGCCCCACACGTATCAGTCGAATCCGTGGAGCTGGCTGATCCAGGGCCGCCCGGTCTCGTACTTCTACGAGTCCCCCAAGCCCGGCCAGGACGGCTGTCCCAAGGACGCGGTGGGCAAGTGCGCCCGCGAGGTGCTGGCCCTGGGCACTCCGCTGCTGTGGTGGGCGGCGTGCTTCGCGCTGCTGTATCTGCTCTACCGCTGGGCCTTCAAGCGGGACTGGCGGGCGGGCGCGATCCTGTGCGCGGTCGCGGCGGGCTACCTGCCGTGGTTCAACTACCAGGAACGGACCATCTTCCTGTTCTACGCGGTGGTCTTCCTGCCCTTCCTGTGTCTGGCGCTGGCGATGATGATCGGGGCGATGCTGGGGCCGGCGGGGTCGTCGGAGAGACGTCGGGTGGCGGGCGCGGTGGGCGCGGGGGCGCTGGTCCTGCTGATCGTGTGGAACTTCGCCTATTTCTTCCCGATCTATACGGGGCAGGCGCTTCCGCTGGACGCGTGGCGGAACCGGATGTGGTTCGACAGCTGGATCTGAGGCCCCGAAGCCGGTGGAACCGGCTCACCCCACGCGCCTCTCGCGTCGCGTAGAGTGCGCGCGTCAGGTTTTAATCACATGATTAAAACTGCTGGGGGCCTGAGGGGGGCTGGGACATGCGCACTGGCGTCAAGATCGCGGTCGGCGGGACGATCGCCGCGGTCGTCGGGGTGGCCGGGTACGGCGCCTACAACCTGATCGAGGGGGCTTCGGACAGCCAGACGGCCGCGCACAGCGAGCCGGCGGCCGACCGTACGGGGCCGCCCAGCGCGGACGAGATCCACGAGACGGCCAAGGGCTTCCTCGACGCGTGGGCGGCCGGCGACCCGGAGAAGGCGGCGGACTTCACGGACAACGCGGGGGCGGCCGTGACCGCGCTCACCGGGTACCGCGAGGACGCCCATGTGAAGAAGGTGTCCTTCAAGCCGGGCACGGCCGTCGGCTCGAAGGTGCCGTTCGCGGTGACCGCCGAGGTCTCCTCCGGGGAGCACCACGCCACGTGGACGTACGACTCCGCCCTCACCGTGCACCGCGGGAAGAACAGCGGGCGGGCGCTCGTCGACTGGAAGCCCGCCGTGCTCCACCCGAAGCTGCAGCTCGGCCAGCACCTGACGGCCGGCGGCTCCCACCCGCAGATCACCGCCCTCGACCGGCACGGCAAGGAGCTGACCGACAAGGACTTCCCGTCGCTCGTCGCCGTGCTGCCGCAGCTGCGCCAGAAGTTCGGGGACAAGGCGGGCGGCGAGGCCGGCGTGGAGGTGGCGATCGAGCCGGACGGCCAGCACACCCCCGGGCCCACCCTCTTCACCGTCTCCAAGGGCAAGCCCGGCAAGCTCCAGACCACCCTCGACGCCGCCGCCCAGCGGGCCGCCGAGAAGGCGGTGAAGAAGCAGAAGGACGCCTCGGTGGTCGCGGTGCAGCCGAGCACCGGCGGAATCCTGGCGATCGCCAACTCCAAGAAGACCGCGTTCAACCCGGCGCTGATGGGCCAGACCGCGCCCGGCTCGACGATGAAGGTCATCACGGCGGCGGCCCTGCTGGAGCAGGGCAAGGCGTCGCCGGGCAAGGCGCTGCCCTGTCCGAAGTTCGAGACGTACGGGATGAAGTTCCACAACGTGGAGGGCGCCGCGAACCCCGGCGCGACCTTCGCCCAGGACTTCGCCGCCTCCTGCAACACCGCCTTCATCTCGCTCGCCAAGGACATCCCGGACGGCGCGGTGCCGGGCGTCGCGAAGGACGTCTTCGGCATCGGGCTGGACTGGAAGACCGGGCTGTCGACCTTCGACGGCAGCGTGCCGAGCGACACCGGCGCGGGCAAGGCCGCCGCGATGATCGGCCAGGGCCGGGTGCAGATGAACCCGCTCAACATGGCCTCCGTCGCCGCCACCGCCCGTACCGGCTCCTTCCACCAGCCGTACGTCGTCGCGCCCTCGGTCGACGACCGCGAGCTCGCCAAGGCCGCCCGGTCGCTGCCCGGCCCGGTCGCGAAGGACCTGCGGGCGATGATGAAGCTGACCGCCACCCAGGGCACGGGGCAGGGCGCGATGGCGGGGCTCGGCTCGGACGTCGGGGCCAAGACCGGCTCCGCCGAGGTCGACAACCAGTCCCGGTCCAACGGGTGGTTCACCGCCTACCGGGGCGATGTGGCGGCCGCCGCCGTCGTCCCCCAGGGCGGGCACGGCGGGGACTCGGCCGGGCCGATCGTCGCGGCCGTACTGCGCGCCAAGTGACGCGGGGAGGGCGCTCCGAAGGCGCGCGGGAGATGAACCGCGGCGGTCCTCCGAGCGCCCTCCAGGTGACGTAAACGACCTCGCGTGGCCCGTACGACCAGCGCTAGCGTCGGGGCATGAGCACACCTGACACCGCCCATCCCCGGTTCGCCGAGGCCCTGCGTGAGCTGGGGCTCGACGTCGAGGTCCGGCGCTTCCCCGACGCCACCCGCACCGCCGTCGAGGCCGCCGCCGCGGTCGGCTGCGAGCTCGGCCAGATCGTCAAGTCCCTCGTCTTCGAGGCGGACGGGCAGCCGGTGCTGGTGCTCATGGACGGCTCCTCGCGGGTCGATGTCGAGCTGGTACGGGCGGAGCTGGGCGCGGAGCGGGTCCGGCGCGCCAGTGCCGCGCTGGTACGGGAGACCACCGGGTACGCGATCGGCGGCGTGCCCCCCTTCGGCCACCGCACCCGCACCCGGGTGCTCGTCGACCGCGGGCTGCTCGGGCACGAGGTGGTGTGGGCCGCGGCCGGCACCCCGCACACCGTCTTCCCGCTCGGCCCCGAGTCGCTGTGCGAGCACGCGGGCGGCGACCTCGTGGACGTGCGCGAGCGCGCCGCGTGACGCCGCTGATCGCGACGGCGGTGCTCATCGCCGCCATCACGCACGCCAGTTGGAATGCCATAGCCCACGGCATCAAGGACCAGCTGATCGCCTTCACGCTGGTGGGCGGCGGCGGGGCGGTCATCGGCATCGCGCTGGCCTTCTTCACGTCGCTGCCCGCGTCGGGGGCCTGGCCGTATCTGCTCGGCTCCGCGGTGCTGCACGTCGTCTACCAGGCTCTGCTGATGCGCTCGTTCTCGCTCGGCGACTTCGGCCAGATGTATCCGATCGCGCGCGGCACCGCACCGCTGGTGGTCACCGTGCTCGCGGCGGTCTTCGTCGGCGAGCTGCCGGACGGCTGGCAGACGACGGGGGTCGTGGTGGCCTCGGCCGGCCTGGTGGGCGTCGCGCTGTGGGGCATCCGCGGCTCGCGCCCGCACTGGGCGGCGATCGTCGCCGCCGTCGCCACGGGCCTGGCCATCGCCTCGTACACGGTCGTCGACGGCGTCGGCGTACGGGCCTCGGGCACCCCGCTCGGCTATATCGCCTGGCTGATGATCCTGGAGGGGATCGCCATCCCCGCGTACGCCCTCGCGTCCCGGCGCGGCCGACTGGGGGCGCAGCTGCGTCCGTACGCGGTGCGCGGGCTGGCCGGCGGGCTGCTGTCGGTCTTCGCGTACGGGCTGGTGCTGTGGGCCCAGACGCGGGCCGAACTGGCGCCGATCGCCGCGCTGCGGGAGTCGTCGATCATCGTGGGCGCGGCCATCGGGGCGCTGTTCTTCAAGGAGCGGTTCGGCGCGCCCCGGATCGCGGCGGCGGGGCTGATGGTGGTGGGCATCGGGCTGATGCTGCACGCCAGTTGACGCCCGCGCCTGGTACGGCCCGGCCGTGATGCCCGCGTCCGACGCGGCCCGGCCGCGATTCCCGCGCCCGGTACGGCCGGTCGTGATGCCCGCGCCCGGTACGGCCCGGTCGGGTCGTACGTCCGCCCGAACACCCCCGCTTCCCGAAAAAGTGATGCGTATCACATATCGCTTCGAGGCAACTCGCCACCCCGTGGGCGAATTGTCGGGGTTGCAGTAGTTCACTTCAAGACATGCCGTGTGCATGATCCCGGTGAAGGTTTCGGGCCAGGGGGTGCGATGGAATTCCGTCAGCTGATCACGTTTCAACGAGTGGCGTCGTTAATGAGCTTCACGCGCGCTGCCGAGGAGTTGAGCTACGCCCAGTCGAGCGTGACGAGCCAGATCCGCGCGCTGGAGACGTCGTTGGACGTCGAGCTGTTCGACCGGCTGGGCGGCCGGATCAGGCTGACGGAGGCGGGTGAGCGGCTGCTGGAGTACGCGGAGCAGATCCTCGCCCTCGCCGACGAGGCCCGCTCGGACGTCGCGGGCCGCGACGGGCCGGCGGGCACGCTGGTGATCGGCACGATGGAGAGCATCACCTCCTACCGCATGCCGCCGCTGCTGGAGCTCTTCCACCACCGCTACCCCCGGCTCCAGCTCTCGCTGCGGCCCAGCCTCTGCGCGGAGACCTGCCACGCGCTGCGCCAGGGCACCTTCGACGTCGGCTTCCTCATGGAGGCCGAGACCGAACGGCCGGGCCTGGAGACGATGATGCTGGCGGAGGAGCCGCTGGTGCTGGTGGCCGCCCCCAGCCATCCGATGACGGCGATGCGCGAACTGTCCCTGGACGACCTGCGAGGCGCCTCGGTGGTGGCGACGGAGGCCGGCTGCGCCTACCGCGACCAGTTCGAGCAGGAGTTGAAGGGCGCCGAGACGGCCTCGTTCCTGGAGTTCGGGACCATCGAGGCGATCAAGCGCGGCGTGATGGCCGGGCTCGGGGTCTCCCTGCTCCCGAAGATCACGGTGGCCGGCGAACTCGCGCGCGGGGAGATGACGGTGCTGCCCTGGCAGCCCCCGTTCAAGGTCTTCACCCAGCTTGCCTGGCGGCGGGGGAAGCGGCTGTCGCGCGAGATGAAGCTGTTCATCGACCAGACGGCCCGCCTCATCAAGGAAGAACCCTCCGCGACGGCCTGCTGACGTGGGAGACGACGCCCGGCGTGCGCACGCCGGGCGCCCGTACGAGCGAGGGGCCCTGACCGGTCATGACCGACCGTGTCAGGGCCCCTCGGCCGAGTGCTGTCAGCAAGGTGGCAAGGCGGGCAAGAGAGACAAGGAAGCGTGCGGGGGAATCAGTAGTGGACGCGGCGGTTCTCCGGGGTCTGGCGGTAGCGGATGCTCCACTGGTTGCGGCGGACGTAAGTGCGCTGGAGCCAGCGGTCCGCGCCGTCGTAGCGGGCGGTGAACTGGGTACGGGCGTGCAGCCCCTTGCGGTTGTTGATCAGCAGCGCCTCGCCGGGCCGGAGGAAGACCTCGTGGGCCACCTCGCGGCAGGCCGACTGCACCCGGTCGAGCGCCGCCTGCGCCGCACTGGTCATGGCGCGCACCCCGTTGGCCGACAAGGAGATCTCCGGGGCGTCCTCGGGGCCGCTGATGATCGCCACCGGATCGGAGAGCACCTCGGCGTCGCCGGCCACGTCGCGTACGTAACTGCCCGGCGCGTTCAGCCGGAACAGCGGACTCCGCAGCAGTTCGAGCGTGCGGTCGTCCAGGACCCGGGAAATGTCGCGGGCGTCCGCGTAATGAGTGGCGGCGATCCCCTCGTGATCGGCGCGCAGGCAGCTGAGGACGAGGAAATCGGGGTTGCTGACGTCATAGCGGCCGATGAGGTCGTGAACGATGTCGTTGTGGAAGTTGAGGAAGACGGTGGAGCCCTGGTTGGTCTGGGTCATGGCGCCGCCGGGGACGGGGATGACGTCGTGGACGAGCTGCCCGTTCTTCTCGGTGAGGAAGCCGACCGGCTCCCCCAGCAGCCCCGACAGCGCCAGCAGCACGCCCTCGGCCACGAAGCTCGGCTTGGCGCGGGAGGGGCCGCCGTCGCCGGGCGTCTTCGGGAGGTACTCGTCGACGGGGAGGTTGCGGATATAGCCGACGCCCGGGGTGTCGGTGTGCCGGCCGAAGTCGAGGATCTCCTGGAGCAGGTCGGTCGGCAGGGTGGCGGAGATCTGGTGGTAGCGGGCCATCGCGTAATCGATGCGGTCGTTCGGATCGGGTTCGGCCGCCAGCTGCCGGCCGATGGCATCGCGCACCGCGTCCGGCAGCACCATGTGCCCGAGGGTCCGGACCGGCTGCGGCGCGGCGGGGGCCGGCCGGCCGCTCGGCTCGCGCTTGTTCTCGGTGGTCGGGCGGTTGTCGACGACGGGCGTGCTCATGGCTGTACTCCTTCGGGGTGGGAGGTGCGGGGAGTTCGGTGTGGGAGATGCGGTAGGGGAAGCGCTCGGTGGGACGTGCTCAGAGGGGCCGGATGCCGTCGCGCTGTACGGGCAGGGAGTCGTGCAGCTTCTGGGCGAGTTCCTGCGCCTCGACGTCGTCGGCGGCGATGTGCGTGGTCACGCGGCTGCCGGTGATCTCGGCCACCGGGATGCCCACGAGCCGCGACTCGGGCAGGCCGTGCCGCCGCTGGAAGTGTTCGAGGTCGAGATACCCGCCGATCAGGGCCAGGTGCGGGCCGTCCTCCAGCCGTACGGTGTCCACACCCTGGGCGTGGAAGACGCTGTGCGCCCGGTCGGCGTCCGCCGCGTCGGCGTAGGCCAGTACGCGCGAGCGCCGGTTGAGGATCACCGCGGCGGCGGGCGCGCCGTCCGAGCTGATGACGGTGCCCTCGTCGAAGGGGGCCCGGTTGCGCCGGCAGACCAGCGTGATGCCGTGCTTCTTGGCGGTCCGCACCGCGCGGCGGTGCAGCACCTTGGCGCCGTGCAGCGACATCAGCGAGGCGGCGTCGTAGGCGACCTGCCGCAGCAGCCGGACGCCGGTGACCAGGTTGGGGTCGGCGCTGTAGACGCCGTCCACGTCCGAGTGGATCTCGCACCGGTCGGCGCCGACGGCCGCGGCGACGAGGACCGCCGAGAGGTCCGAGCTGTTCTTGCCGAGCCAGGTCGGCCGGCCCTCGCTGTCGGCGGCCTGGCCGCCGGGTACGACCACGATGTCGTGGTCCTCCAGCGCCCGCCGCAGGGGGCGCGGGTCCAGCTCGCGGACCTTCGCCCACATGTAGGTGCTGTCGGTGGTCAGGCCCAGCTGATGGCCCGCCAGCACGGTGGCTTTCAGGCCCTGCTGGTGGAGCGCGGTGGTCAGGAGGTGGGCGCTGACGGTGTCGGCGAGGGTCAGCAGTCCGGCGACGCTCGCGTCCTGCGGGTGCTCGTCGACCTGGTGGAGCCGTTCGCGCAGCCGCTCCGTCTCGCCCGGCATGGCGCTGACGACGACGGCCAGCGGCCGCCGCTCGCTCGCCTGGCGCGCGGCCAGCGCCTGGGCGAGCTCCGCGTACGAGCGGTGGGTGGCGAAGGTGGAGCCGCCGAACTTCAGGGCGACGGGGGTGGCGGGCGCGGCGGTTTCGGCGGTTGTAGCGGTTGCGGCAGTTGTAGCGGTCTCAGCGGACGCCGCGGTTTCGGCGGTCACACGGGTCACAGCACACCTCGTTCGACGAGTGCCTCGGCGATCTGGAGGGCGTTGAGCGCCGCCCCGATGCGCACGTTGTCGGCCACCGCCCAGAGCCAGAAGGCGCGGGGGTTGTTGGGGGTGATGCGGACGCGTCCGACGTGGACGCGGTTGGGGTCGCCCGCGGTGCGCGGGGTGGGGAAGGCGCCGAGCTCCTCCCGGTCGTGGACGGTGACTTCGTCGAGCGCGGCCAGGGCCCGTATCAGCTCGTCGCGGTCGACCGGGGTGTCGCACTCGATCCAGGCGGCCTCCGAGTGGCTGTTGACGACGGGGACGCGGACGCAGGTGGCGGTGACGTCCAGATGCGGCAGGCCGAGGATCTTGCGGGATTCCTGGAGCATCTTCTGTTCTTCGAAAGTGAATCCGTCGTCCAGTCTTCGGTCGATGCTGGGGATGACGTCGAAGGCCAGCGAGGGGCTGAAGGTCTTCGAGACGCCCGGGCTGTCGGCGTCCGCCAGGACGGCGCGGGCGCCCTCGCGGAGTTCGTCGATGCCGGAGTAACCGGCGCCGGAGGCGGCCTGGTACGTGGACACGACGGCCTGCCGGATGCCCCAGCGGTCCTCCACCGGGCGCAGCAGGCGGACCAGCGGGATGGTGGAGCAGTTGGGGTTGGCGATGATGCCGCTGACCGGGCGCCGCTCCAGTTCGTGCGCGTTGACCTGGGGGACGACCAGGGGCGTGTCCGGGTCCATCCGGAAGGCGCTGGTGTTGTCGATGACCAGCGCTCCCTGGGCGACGGCCTTGGGCACCCAGGTGGTGGAGACGGAGCCGCCGGCGGAGAAGAAGGCCACGTCTACGGCGGAGAAGTCGAAGCCGTCCAGGTCGTGCACCCGGTAGGCGCGGCCTTCCACGGTCACCTCGCGGCCGGCGGAGCGGGCGGAGGCGACGAGGTCGATGGAGCGGTAGCGGAATCCGCGGTCCGCGATGAGCTGGATCAGGGTGGTGCCGACGACGCCGGTGGCGCCGACGAGCGCGATGCGGGGTGCGGTGGTGTCGGTGACGAGCGGCATGGTGTCCTCCTCTGACGGCGGTGCTCGGGGTGTGTGCCGGGGTGGCGCGGGTCCTACGGTGGTGTGCTCGGGGGCGTCAGACGCTGGTGCGCTCGGGGGCGCTGGGGGCCGGCAGGGGCTTGGCGGCGGGGGTGCGAGGAGCGGCAGGCGCGTTCTCGGCGGTCGCGGGGGCCTCGGCAGCCGGTACGGCCTTGGCCGACGTAGAAACATCGGGGACCTGAAGGGCCTTGGCGGCGGCGGGGAGGTAGCCGGCCGGGGTGCGGCGCAGCCGGGGGTGCCAGCCGAGGTTGATGCCGAGCGAGGCGCCGACGATGAGCGGGATGCCCAGGGCCTGCACCCAGCTGATGTGGTGTCCGTAGACGGCCCAGTCGGCGACCATGGCGGCGGCCGGGTAGATGAAGGCCAGCACGGCGATCTTCGAGGTGGGCAGCTTCTGGTAGGCGGAGTACATCAGCACGTACATGACGCCGGTGTGGATGAGGCCGAGGCCGACCAGCCAGGCCCAGCCGGCGCCGAAGTGCGCGCTCTGGCCCAGGGTGGCGAAGGGGAGCAGCAGCGGGATGCCGAGGACGACCTGGACGAGGGCGATCAGGTGCGGCTTGACGCCGGTGACGCGCTTGGTGATGACGGTGGACAGGCCGTAGAAGAGGGCCGCCAGGAGCGCGTAGCCGAGGCCGATCATGTACGTGCTGCCGCCGCCGAGGTCGGACGAGGAGACGCCGGCGACCAGGATGAGTCCGATGAACGCGACGGCCAGCCAGCCGGCCTTGTGCGCGGTGATCTTGTCGCGGAACAGGACGGCGCCCAGCAGCACCACGAAGAACGGTTGTGTGTGGTAGACGACGGTGGCCACCGAGATCGACGTGGCCTGGTAGGCCTCGAACAGGAACGCCCAGTTGAAGACGATGAACACGCCGCCGAGCGCGGCGAGTCCGAGCTTCTTGGCGGTGAAGCCGTGGTTCTTGAAGAAGCCGCGGATCAGGCAGTACAGGCCGAGGAAGACGGCGCCGAAGACGCAGCGGAAGAAGACCACGTTGAACGGGGAGGCGCCGGACTGCACGACGAAGACGCCGAGGGTGCCGGACAGGAGCATCGCGGCGGTGAGTTGGACGGCTCCGCGTGATTCCTTGCCGGCCGATGCCGATGCCGGCGACGCTGCGGCCGACGCCGACGGGGCTGCCGCCGGTGCCGAGGAGGCCGATGTTGACGCGCTCATGCCACACTCCTTCTCTGGGGGTGATACGGGTTGGGGAACAGCGGGTTTCAGAGGTGCTGCGGGTCCGGCTCAGGAGGCAGCGCGCAGCTTGCCTGACAAGCCGTCACATTCATTGCTCGCGCGTTCAGTAGGCGGGAATGCGGTCAGTAGGCGGGAATGCGGTCAGTGGGCGGGGATGGCGTAGTGCAGGCCGCCGTCGAGCCACAGCGCGTTCAGCCCGCGCGGCACGCCCAGGCCGGAGGCCGGCCCGAGGTTGCGTTCGTAGATGTCGCCGTACGTGCCCACGGCCCGCAGGACGCGGCCGGCCCAGCCGTCGTCGAGGCCGAGCGCGGGGCCCAGCGCGTCCGCCGTACGGGCGGCCTCCTCGGCCGCGAGCGCGGCGGCCCGCGCGTCCTCGGCGCCGTGCGCCGCATGTTCGGCCGCGAGGAGGAACTGGAACACCCAGCGGCAGATCCGGAACCACCCCGTGTCGTCGTCCCGCACTGCCAGCGCCATCGGCTCCCGCGAGATCGTCGTCTCCAGCAGCGAGTGCGCCGAGGGGTCGGCGAGTTCGGCGCGGGCCCCGGCCAGGGCGATGCGGTCGAGCACGTACGCCGCGCAGTCGCCCGCCGCGTAGGCGGCCAGCGCCTCCCCCGGCGTCGGGTGGGCCACGGGCTCGACGCTCAGGCCGCGCGCTCCGTACCAGGCGGCCAGGTTGGCCGCGCTGGTGGTGCCGGCCTGCACCGCGAGCCGCTTGCCGGCCAGTTCGGCCGGGTCCGTGCGCCCGTCGGCCGTACGGACCAGGAAGCCCTCGCCGTCGTAGCAGGTGACCCCGGCGAACAGCACCGGGCCGCCGGTCTCCCGGCCGAGCGTCCAGGACAGGTTGCAGGTCACCAGGTCCGCCTCGCCCGCCGCCAGCCGCTCCAGCCGCCCGGCCGGATCGGTCGGCAGCCAGGTCACGGCGTCGGCGTCGCCCAGCACCGCGGCGGCCACCGCCCGGCTGACGTCGACGTCCAGGCCGTGCCAGCGCCCTTCGACGTCCCGCGCCGAGAGGCCGCGGATGCCCCGGCTGACGACGGCCCGCACCCGCCCTTCGCGGCGGACGCGCTCCGCCGTGGTCACGGCGGACGCCGTCGACCGCTCGCTCATCACTTCCGCGCCCGTCACCTCCGCGCCCGTCGCCTCCGTACTCATCACCGTCGCGTTCACAGCAGGCTCCTCAGTGCGGGTCCGACCAACTGCTCGCGGTCGAAGCGGCGTTCGTTGTAGCCGAGCATGTCGAGCAGGCCGCGCGCGCTGACCGGCCGGCGGTCGCCGGCTGCGTCCGCGACCGGCATGGCGCCCGGGTTCGACCAGCGCAGGTCGCCGCCCGGCTCGATGCCGGCCCGCGAGCGGTTGGCGTTGTCGCGGTGCAGGCAGTACGGCACATCGAGATGGCCGCGGGCGAAGGCGTTCACCAGCGCCGCGCCGACGTCGTCGCCGAACTGGAGCGTCGAGGCGATGAGCATGCGCGCCTCCTCGTAGACGCCGGTCCCGGCCGTCGCGGCGACCGGCCGGGGGCTGCGCGCCTCGTCCTCGGCCACCGCAGCCGCGAACTCCAGCGCGTCCACGTTCTCCGCGATCGTCGGGATGCGGTGCGCCTCCACCGCCGTCTTCACGATCAGCCGCTCGGCGCCGCTGCTCACCGCGAGCCGCGCGCTGTCCTCCAGCATCCGGAAGGCCCCGATCACGGTGCGCGGGAAGACGCCCATGTACGTATAGAGGACGACGTGCCAGTCCACCGGGCCCAGCCACTCCCCGGCGAGCCTGCGCAGCGCGGCGAGGGCCTCCAGGTCCTGGTCGGGGTGGGTCTGCTGGGCGTAGCTGACGGAGAGGCTGCGCACCCCGTGCTGCCGGAAGAACATCGCCTCCAGCACGCTGAGCGCCACCAGCAGGCTGGGCGGGCAGAGCTGGCCGAGCATGCAGCCGCCGAAGGTCTCCAGGTGGACCGGTTCCGGCTGGTCGGCCAGGATGCGGCAGCACTCGGCCCACGCGGCCGTCGCCTCGGGCAGCGGCACCCGGCTGTAGGGCAGGCAGTACGAGACCGGTCCGCCCTCCGTGGCGTCCGCGCCGGACTCGACCAGCGCGCGGAACAGCTCCTGCGGCAGCGCGGAACCGTGCCGGAACTGCACGGGGAAGTCCTCCCCGGCCACGCCGTCCAGCAGCTCCCGCGTGGTGTCCCTGCCGTGCGCCACGACGGGGAAGCCGTTGAGGTCGTCGCCGTCGCGCAATGCCCGCCGGGCCGCGTCGTGGTCGTTGACGCGGGTGTAGCTGTCGACCGTGACCGTGCCGATGGTGGCGCCGCGGGCGGCCTTCACCGCCTCCAGCCCCGACCGCATCGCCGCCGTGTCCGCGAACCCCATCCGGGGCTGCACGACCAGCCGGCCCCGCTCGCTGTTGCGCCGGACGAATCGGGAGAAGCGGCCCTGCGGGCTGCCCTGTTCTACGGGCTCCGCGCCGGGAACCGCCGCCGTGGCGCCGTTCATTTCACACCTCCTTCCGCGGCCGTGGCCAGCTCGCGCCGGCGGGAATTGTTCTCCAAAGCACCAAGAAAAGAATCAAATTCGGCGAGCCCGGCCTCGGACTCGAAAGCCGCGTCGAAACCGGCGTCCACCAGCTCGGCGCTGAACCGCGCGTTCGCCGCCCCTCGCACGCCGAGCTTTCCGCCGATGACGACGCGGAGGCCGGCGAGTTCGGCATCGGAGCGGATCTTCCGGATAAGACGGAGCCCGTCCAGATGGCCGTGGCCGTTGACGGTGCTCACTACCAAGGCATCAGGTCTGGCGAGCCGGCATTCGGCGAGGATTACCTCGTCCGGAACGCAGGCGCCGAGATTGATCACCTCCCCTCCCCGCTCTTCCAGCAAAAGCTGGAGAAAGACCAGGTTCCACATATGGGCGTCTGATGACACGCTGGTGACGACGAATCGCCCGCTGCGTGCCAGGGATATCGTTTCCATTTGAATCCCTGCCTCGGTAACTCCGACGCACATGAAGTTACGGTCGGCGGGACCCCCAGGTCCACGCCCGCTTGGGGGACGAAAACGATGCCCCCATCGGTCCAGCCGATTGCGCAGGTCAGGGCCGGTGCGGAGGGGGCTGCGGCGGGGCTCCGGGAAGAGGTTTTCGAGGGCCCTTCCCCTCATTCGCCCTTGAGGACGCCTCGCAGACCGCTGTTACCGCTGAGGATGCCGCCGTCCACGGGGAGGGTGACACCGGTGATCCAGGATGCGTCCCGCGAGGCGAGAAAGGCAACGGCCGCCGCGATGTCCTCCGGCTCGCCGACCCGGCCGAGCGGGTACAGCAGGGCCGCCCGCTCCAACACGTCTTCGCGCCCGCGCCAGTTGGGGGTGCGGATCGTCCCCGGGGCGACGAGGTTGACGCGTACGCCGCGCGCCGCCGAACGGCCCGCCAGGGTGCGGGTCAGGCTCGCCAGGCCCG
Organism: Streptomyces sp. NPDC050610; assembly: GCF_040654875.1. NCBI lineage: Bacteria > Bacillati > Actinomycetota > Actinomycetes > Kitasatosporales > Streptomycetaceae > Streptomyces > Streptomyces sp. NPDC050610. Next base: position 120,174 of record NZ_JBFAIV010000010.1, read on the forward strand.
CCTTCGCGGCGCTGTAGGCGTGGTTGCCGAAGTCCTGCTCCCCGTTGACGGAACCGACGTTGACGATCGCGCCGCGGCCACCGGCCGCGGCCAGGTGGGGCATCGCTGCCCGGGCGCAGCGGAAGGCGCCGGTCAAGGTGGTGTCGAGGTCCCGTTGCCAGTGCTCCTCGTCCTCGTCCTCGATGAGCGGGGCGTCGGGGTGGCAGGACATGGCGTTGTTGACGAGGACGTCGAGCCGGCCGAACCGCTCCACGGCATGCGCGACAGCCGTGTCCACGGCCGACTGGTCGCCGACGTCGCAGGCCAGGGCCTCGGCCTCGGCGCCGGTCGCGCGGAGCGCGGTGGCCGCGCCCTTCGCCCGTACGCCGTCGAGATCGGTGAGCAGCACGCGCGCTCCCTCGGCGGCGAAACGCGCGGCGGTGGCGGCGCCGATGCCGCGGCCGGCGCCGGTCACGATGACTGCGTATCCCTCGAACCTCTGCACCGCGGGCTCCTCTGACTGGAGTGTCCTCAAACGCCGGACGGGCTGGAAAGTACGGGTGTCATCTATAGCAGCGGCACGGAGGCGCTACGGCTGGGCCGCCGAAGCCGCCGAAGCCGCCGAAGACACAGCCACCGCTCGTACCAGTGCCTGCGCCCGCGGGTCCGCCGTGACGTTCCGCTGCATGCCCGCTGTGACGTAGCCGAAGGCTATGGAGGATTCGGGGTCGGCGAAGGCGAGGGAGCCGCCGCGGCCGGGGTGGCCGAAGGAGCCGGGGGACAGGAGGGGGCAGGCCGGGCCGTGCAGCATGTGGCCGAGGCCGAAGCGGGTGTTCACGACCAGGACGCGGTCCGGGCCCGCGGACTCCTCCGTACGGGCCAGGGTGAGCGTCGCGGGCGCGAACAGCCGCGGGTGGCCGTCGACTTGGCCGATGAGCGCCGCGTAGAAGCGGGCCAGCGCCTCGGCGGTGGCGACGCCCGCGGAGGCGGGGAGTTCGGCGGCGGAGTAGGCGGGGTCGTTCTCGTCCGGCGGCGGGTCGATGGCGCCGAAGGCCCGGCGGGTGAGCGAGTCCGGGTCGCTGTACGCGTCGGAGACCGACTTCTTGGGGCGCACCCGCAGCCCCTGCGAGGCCGGCGGGACCGGCGCCTCGACGGGGGCCAGCCGGCCGACGCGGCCCCGCTCCCCCTCCGGCAGCCCGATCCACAGGTCGAGGCCGAGCGGCCCGGCTATCTCGTCGGCGACCCAGCCGCCGATGGTCCGGCCGGTCACCCGCCGTACGAGCTCGCCGATCAGCCAGCTGTAGGTCTGGGCGTGGTAGCCGTGCGCCGTGCCCGGCTCCCAGGCCGGCGCCTGGGCGGCTACGGCGCGCGGGCCGCTGACGCCGTCGACGGCCTCGGCGAGGGTCAGGGGGCGGTCGAGCACGGGCAGCCCGGCGCGGTGCGCGAGGAGGTGCCGTACGAGCACGCGCTCCTTGCCGTTCTCCTTGAACTCGGGCCAGTACCGGCCCACCGGCGCGTCCAGGTCCACGAGGCCGCGCTGGTGCAGCAGGAGCGGCACGGCGGCGGCGACGCCCTTGGTGGCGGACCGTACGACCTGGGCGGTGCCCCGCTCCCAGGGCGCGGCGCCGGGCCCTTCGGCGTCGGCGTCCCGCGCCCCGCCCCACAGCTCCACGACCTTGCGGCCGTCCCGGTAGACGGTCACCGCCGCGCCGCGCTCGCCGCGCCGCGCGAAGTTCGCCGCGAAGGCGTCCCGGACCGGTTCGAAACCGTCCGCCACCGTGCCCTGGACGTCCACCACTGAACCGCACTCCCACTTGTGCCCGTGCGCGTGCCCGCACCGACCGTGCGTGTACCGCGTGTGCTGATTGATTCCGATTGCTGCTGATTACGCTGATTGCACCTCCATGGTGCAACGCGCCCCCAGCTCCGCGCGGACCGGGGTCAGCGCATCGGCACGTTAACCGAACGCGGGTCGAATCCGAAGGGCAGTTCCAAGCGGTGGGCACGCATCAGGACGTCGTCGCAGAGCAGCTCCTGGGTGGCCCCGTCGGCCGCGATGACGCCGTCGCTGAGCACGACGGCGCGGGGGCACAGCTCCAGCGCATACGGCAGGTCGTGCGTGACCATCAGCACGGTCACGTCCAACGACCTGACGATGTCGGCGAGTTCGCGGCGGGCGGCGGGGTCGAGGTTGGAGGAGGGCTCGTCGAGCACCAGGATCTCCGGCTCCATGGCGAGCACGGTCGCGACCGCCACGCGCCGCCGCTGGCCGAACGAGAGGTGGTGCGGCGGCCGGGCCGCGAAGCCCGCCATGCCGACCCGTTCCAGCGCCCGTACGACCCTGGCCTCCAGCTCCGGGCCGCGCAGCCCGGCCGCGGCCGGGCCGAACGCGACGTCCTCGCGGACGGTCGGCATGAAGAGCTGGTCGTCGGGGTCCTGGAAGACGATGCCGACCCGCCGCCGGATCTCGGCGAGGTTCCGCTTCTCGACGGGCAGGCCCGCGACGCGCACGGTGCCCGCGCCGCCGTCGAGGATGCCGTTCAGGTGCAGCACGAGGGTGGTCTTGCCCGCGCCGTTCGGCCCGAGCACCGCCAGCCGCTCGCCGCGGGCGACGGTCAGGTCGACGCCGAAGAGGGCCTGGTGGCCGTCCGGGTAGGCGAAGGCGAGCCCGGACACCTCCAGGGACGGGGGCGCTTTCACATCAAGGTCCATGTCCATCCGATCAGGCAGACCGCGAGCGCGGCGAGGGGCAGTACGGCGGCGCGGGCCCACTGCGCCCGGGTCGCGGCGGTCTCGTCGATCACCGGCATGGCCCCCGCGTAGCCGCGGCTGACCATGGCCAGGTGCACGCGTTCGCCGCGCTCGTACGAGCGGATGAAGAGCGCCCCGGCGGTCTTGCCCAGCACGCCCCAGTGGCGCACGCCGCGCGCCGTCCAGCCGCGCGATTCGCGGGCGACGCGCATCCGGCGCATCTCGTCCGTGATGACGTCGCCGTAGCGGATCATGAAGGACGCGATCTGTACGAGCAGCGGCGGCAGCCGCAGCCGCTGGAGCCCCAGCAGCAGGGCGCGCAGCTCGGTGGTGGCGGCGAGGAGCACGGACGCGGCGACGCCGAGCGTCCCCTTGGCGAGGATGTTCCACGCGCCCCACAGGCCGGACTCGCTGAGCGACAGCCCGAGTACGTGCACCCGCGCGCCCTCCGCCACGAACGGCATCAGCACCGCGAACGCCACGAACGGCACCTCGATCAGCAGCCGCTTGAGGAGGAAGCCGGGCGGCACGCGGGCCGCGCCGGCGACGGCCGCGAGCAGCAGCGCGTACAGGGCGAACGCCCACAGCGCCGTGCGCGGCGTCGAGACGACGACGAGCACGAAGCAGAAGCCGGCCGCGATCTTGCAGTGCGGCGGGAGGAGGTGCACGGGCGAGTGCCCGTGCCGGTAGAGCCGGTGCGCGTGGCCCGCGCCCATGTCAGGCGGTCCCTCGCTCGCGAACGTCGGCGGCGGGAGCAGCCGGGGTGGTGGCTTGGGCGGCGGTGTGGTGCGTACGGCGGCGGTGGACGGTCCAGGCGACCCCGGTGCCGACGACGAGGGTCGCCCCGACCCCGATCACCCCCGCGAGCCCCCCGGCCAGGCGGACGTTGGAGACGTCCTTGACCTGGTAGTCGGCGAGCGGGGAGCCCTTGGCCGCGTGGTCCTCGGCCTTCCGGTCGATCCCCTTGTCATGGGCCACCTTCTCCAGCCCGTCCGGGCTCGCGGAGGCGTAGTAGCTCCCGAACCCGGCGAGGGCCAGCGCGGCGACGAGCCCGACGAGCTTGACGCGCCGGGTGGACCGGGCGGACCGGGCGGGGGCCGGGGGCTCGGCCGTCGCGTCGGCGGCGGGCGCGGTGGGTGACGTGCTCGTACGGGCGGCAGCACCGGCGAGGGACGCGGGTTCCGTACCGCCGGCGCCCGAGACCGTACCGGCGGCGGGAACCGGACCTTCAGCGCCCGCGACCGTACCGGCGGCGCCCACGACCGTACCGGCAGGTGCGCCCCCGGCCGCCCCCGACGGCCGGATCTCCAGCCGGGCCGCGAGGCCCTTGGCCCCGTGGACCAGGTCGGGGCGGACCGCGACGACCGCGCCCACCGTCAGGGCGGTGATCGCCGCCTCGCCGATGCCGATCAGCACGTGGACGCCCACCATGGCCGTGAAGACCTTGCCGATGGCGATGTCGGTGGTCCCGCCGAGGGCGTAGAGCGCGGTGAAGACGACGGCCGCGGCGGGCACGGAGACCAGGGCCGCCACGAAGGCCGCGGCGGTGACGCCGGACCGGCGCCGCGGCAGCACGGCGAGCAGCAGCCGGAAGAGGGCGTAGGCGACGACCGTCGTGGTCAGCGCCATGTCGGTGATGTTGACGCCGAGGGCGGTGAGCCCGCCGTCGGCGAAGAGCACGCCCTGCATCAGCAGCACCACGGATATACAGAGCACACCCGTGTACGGACCGACGAGGATCGCGGCCAGCGCGCCGCCCAGCAGGTGGCCGCTGGTACCGGCCGCGACGGGGAAGTTGAGCATCTGGACGGCGAAGATGAACGCCGCGACGAGCCCGGCGAGCGGTGCGGTGCGTTCGTCCAGTTCGCGGCGCGCGCCGCGCAGGCTGACCGCGACCGCCGCGGCGGCCACGGCGCCGGTCGCCAGGGAGACCGGGGCGTCGATGAATCCGTCGGGCACATGCATGGCGGGACTCCGCTTCCGCCGGGCCGCGACCCGGCTCTGCTCAGTCGTGCGCTGCTCGGTAGTGCGCTGTTCCCTGGCCCGGCACCGGACTGTGCCCTCCCCCACCCGGAAAGCGACGCGTTCCGCATGGGGGATCGCCCGATGATAGGGCCGGTCCGCGAAGGTCTCGCAAGAGCGTGCGGAACGCTGATGCACGCCCTTTGCTCACTCTGCCCACCGTCAGGGGTGGCGGACACCGGGATCACCCCAAATGCTGGGCCCGGGAGGTGTCTCCATGACCACGGCCACCGCGCAGGCCCCAGCGGCCCCACCCGAGCTGAGCCGGCGCCGCACCAATCTCGTGTTCGTGACGATCGTGCTCGGCATGCTGCTCGCCGCGCTCGACCAGACCATCGTCTCGACGGCGCTGCCGACGATCGTCGCCGACCTGGGCGGCGGCGGGCACATGGCCTGGGTGGTGACGGCGTATCTGCTGGCCGAGACCGTCTCGACGGTGCTGGTCGGCAAGTTCGGCGACCTGTTCGGCCGGAAGCTCGTCTTCCAGCTCAGCGCGGTCGTCTTCGTCGGCGGCTCGATCCTGGCGGGCGCGGCCAACAGCATGCTGATGCTGGTGGCCGCCCGCGCCGTCCAGGGCATCGGCGGCGGCGGGCTGATGGTCACCGCGATGGCGCTGATCGCGGACGTCATCCCGCTGCGCGAGCGCGGCAAGTACCAGGGCGCGCTCGGCGCGGTCTTCGGCGTGACGACGGTCGTCGGACCGACCCTGGGCGGGCTCTTCACCGACCACGCCACCTGGCGCTGGTGCTTCTACGTCAACATCCCGGTGGCCATCGTGATGGTCGCGATGGCGGCCCGTACGATCCCGGCCGTACGCTCCGCCGTCCGCCCCCTCATCGACTACATGGGCATCGTCCTGGTCGCGCTCGGCGCGTCGGGGCTGGTGCTGGGGCTGGAGTGGGGCGGCAACGAGTACCCGTGGGGCTCGGGCGTCGTCATCGGGCTGTTCGCCGGTTCGGTCGTGCTGCTCACCGCGTTCGTCCTGGTGGAGCTGCGGGCGGCGGAGCCCATGCTCCCCATGCACCTCTTCCGCAACCCCGTCTTCACCGTCTGCTCCGTGCTCAGCTTCATCGTGGGCTTCGCGATGCTCGGCGCGATGACCTACCTGCCGACGTATCTCCAGTACGTGGACGGGGTGTCGGCCACCATGTCGGGCGTGCGGACGCTGCCGATGGTCGTCGGGCTGCTCGGCACGTCCATGCTCTCCGGACTCGTCGTCAGCCGTACGGGCCGATACCGGATCTTCCCGATCGTGGGCACGGCCGTGATGGCGCTCGGCCTGTACCTGATGTCCACGATGGGACGGACGACCGGCCCGTGGCTGGAGTCGCTCTACATGTTCGTGCTGGGCCTCGGCATCGGCCTGGCCATGCAGGTGCTGACGATCGCGGTGCAGAACACGGTCGCATACCACGAGCTGGGCTCCGCGACCTCCGGCGTCACGTTCTTCCGCACGCTCGGCAGTTCCTTCGGCACCGCCATCTTCGGCACCCTGTACAGCAACCGGCTCGGCCCCAACATCGAGTCGGCCCTCGCCAAGACCCCCGGCGTACCGGCCTCCGCCGCCCAGAGCCCCCAGGGGCTGGCGGGCCTGCCCGCCGCCCAGGCCCGCCCCATCATCGACGCCTACGCCGACACCGTGAACTACGTGTTTCAGTGGGTCGTGCCGGTCGCGCTCGTCGGCTTCGTCGTCGCGTGGTTCCTCAAGGAAGTGCCGCTGCGCGACAGCGCGCGAGCCGGGGCCTCCGACATGGGCGAGGGGTTCGCCGCCCCCTCGTCGGCCGAGGCGGACCGGCAGCTGGAACGGGCCGTGGCCGGGGTCATGCGCAAGGCCAAGGGCGGCCCGGTGAGCCGCCAGATCCTCGCCGAATCCGGGTCCCGGCTCACCGCGGCCGAGGCGTGGACGCTCGGCCAGGTCCACTGGCGCGAACGCGTGGGCGGCGGCGCCACCCTCAGCGCCATCGCCACCGCGCACCGCATGCCGCCGGAGGTCCTGGAACCGGCCTTCGCCCGCACGGCACAGGGCGGCTACCTGCGCCTCTCCGACGACCGCCTCGCCCTGACAGCCGCCGGCGAGGAGGAAATCGCCCGCCTCGGCACGGCCTGGCGCTCCTGGCTCGACGCCCACCTGGAGGACTGGGACATCACCGACCCCCAAGAACGCGCCCGCCTGGACCGCGCCCTGGACAACATGGCAGCAAAACTCCTCGACGAGGGCGCCCAAGAACGAGAACGCACAGCCATCTGACGCCGCCCCCCGACCACCACGCCCGGCCAAATCAAGCCCGTCCGGCGATTGAGGACAAAGCACTCACCGTCACTCGACCACCCACCCCAGCCAAATCAAGCCCGTCCGGCGATTGAGGACACCCACCCCCCAGCCCGTCCGGCGATTGAGGACACCGAACCAGCCCGCCCGGCGATTGAGGGCAAAAGCACCCACCCCATCAGCGAGCCGCACGACTCCCGGTATCCACGGACTCCGAAGTCCCCGCCCCCTCCTCGGCAGCGGCAGCCACCTGCTTGGCCGTCAGCACATACCCGGTCTCCGCATCGGCCGTGGACCGCGCGAACACCACCCCGTACACCTTCCCGTCCGTCGTCAGCAGCGGTCCGCCCGAGTTTCCGGGCCGGACCGTGGACCGCACGGGGTACACCTCGCGCGTGGTGACGCCGTCGCCGTAGATGTCCTGCCCGGTGGCCTGTAGCTGCCCGGCGACGGTGGCGGCGCGCAGGTCGAGGCCGCCGTTTTCGGGGAAGCCCGCGACAACGGCGGGCTTGCCGCGGCCGGCGGAGTCGTCGAAGCGCAGTACGGGCGCGTCCATGCCCGGTACGTCCAGGACGGCGACGTCCGTCTTCGGGTCGAACACCACCACCTTGGCGTGGTACGTACGGCCGACGCCCCCGATTCGTACGGTCGGGTCGCTCACTCCGGCCACCACGTGGGCGTTGGTCATCACGTGGCCCTCGGCGTAGACGAAGCCGCTGCCTTCCTGGCCGCGCTGTCCGCCGTTCACGTTGGCGACGCCCTCGACCTTGACGACGCTCCGCCGCGCGGCCTTGGTGGCGGCGGGGGTGACGGCGTCGCCGGACGGCTTGGCGACGCTGGTGGCGGGCTCGTTCTCGAAGGGGTTGAAGACCTGCGGGAATCCGGCTCCGGACAGGGCGTCCGTGGTCCGGCTGAACCAGGTCGGCGCCTCCTGCGGCATCGCTTTCTGGACCGAGCCGAGCAGCCGGGAGTCGCGGATCTGCGAGGAGAGGACGGAGGAGTTGGCCGAGGCGAGGACGCTGGCGGCCACCCAGGCGACCAGCAGTACGGCGAGGGTGTTGATCGCGGCGCCGCCGACGCCGTCCACGCCGCGCACGGGCGCCCAGGTCAGTTTCTGCCGCAGTTTCCAGGCGACCCGGCCGGCGAGGGCGTGGCCGGCGGCGGCCGGGAGGATCACGACGACGACGGCCGCGATCGCGGCGGTGGTGGTCCCGGCCTCGAAGGGGCGGAGCGCGTACGGCAGGGCCCATACGCCGAGGACGGCGCCGCCGAGGAATCCGGCGAGCAGCACGATGCTCGCGACCAGCCCGCGCCGGTAGCCGGAGACGGCGTAGCCGAGGACGACGAGGATCAGCAGCCAATCGAGCAGGTTCACGCAGGAGCCCTTTCCGTCGTACGCCCCCCGACGCGCCCACTGATGTGTGGACTAGGGAAAACGCGCTGAGCGTGACCGCTGGTTCCCTGCCATGGCATACGCCACAGTTCGCCACCCGTTGGAACCTCCCAGGTGGAACCGCCCGGAACGGAGCGAAGCCCGGCGGCGGCCCCGTCGCCGGGGGCCCGCCGCCGGGCTCGCTGTCCGCGCCCGCCCCGTCCCCACGGGTGGGCGCGGGCCCGGGGCCGCCTCTCCGCTCAAGCGGCGGCCCCGGACGTATCAGACGCGGCTGTGCTGCCGCCGCGCGTCGGAATCGGGATCGGCGTCGGGGCCGGGGCCCGTACCGCCCTCGGCCGCCAGCTCCTTCTGGAGCTGTTCGCCCTCGACGTCGACGTTCGGCAGCGCCCGCTGGAGCCAGCGCGGCAGCCACCACGCGGCCTTGCCGAGCAGTGCGAGCACGGCCGGGACGATGGCCATCCGCACCACGAACGCGTCGAAGAAGACGGCGATGGCCAGTCCGAAGCCGATCATCTTGATCATGGCCTCGGTGGAGCTGATGAACCCGGCGAAGACGCTGATCATGATGACGGCGGCGGCCGTGACGACCCGCGCCCCGTGCCGGAAGCCGGTCACCACCGCGTCGGCGGGCCGCTCCCCGTGCACGTACGCCTCGCGCATCCGCGTGACGAGGAAGACCTCGTAGTCCATGGCGAGGCCGAAGACGACGCCCACCATGAAGATCGGCATCATGCTCATGACCGGGCCGGTCTCCTCGACGCCGAAGATCCCCGACAGCCAGCCCCACTGGAAGACCGCGACGACCGCGCCGAGGGCGGCGACTACGGACAGCAGGAAGCCGAGCGCCGCCTTGAGCGGCACGAGGATGGAGCGGAAGACGACCATCAGCAGCAGGAAGGCGAGGCCGACGACGAGCGCGAGGTAGGGCACGAGCGCGTCGTCGAGCTTCTGCGAGACGTCGATGTTCATCGCGGTCGCGCCGGTGACCAGGATCTTCGCGCCGGTATTGGACTTGAGCTCCGCCGACTCGCCGCGGATGGCGTGCACCAGGTCCTCGGTGTCGGTGCTGCTCGGCTTCGACTTCGGGACGACGGTGAGCTGCGCGGTGTCGCCCTGCTTGTTGAAGGCGGCGGGGGTGACGGCGGCGACGTTGCCGAGGCCCTTGACGCGCTCCTCGACGCGCTGCGTCGCGGTCTTCGGGTCGGCGGACTTCGCGGCGTCGACGACGACCATCAGCGGCCCGTTGAAGCCGGGGCCGAAGCCGTCGGAGAGCAGGTCGTACGCCTTGCGCTGGGTGGTGCTCGCCGGCTGCGAGCCGTCGTCGGGCAGCCCCAGTTCCAGCGAGGCCGCGGGCAGGGCGATCACGCCGAGCCCGACCACGCCCGCGACCAGCACGGCGACCGGCCGGCGCAGCACGAACCGCGCCCAGCGGGTGCCGCCGTTGGCCTTCTCCTCGGCGTTCCTGTCCGCCGCGCGCTGCTTGCGGGACTGGATGCGGCGGCCCGCGAAGCCGAGCAGCGCCGGTACGAGCGTGAGCGCGACGAGCACGGCGACGACGACGGTGCCGGCCGCGGCCAGGCCCATCTTGGTGAGGATCGGGATGTTGACGACGGCGAGGCCGACCAGGGCGATCACGACGGTGAGGCCGGCGAAGACGACGGCGGAGCCCGCCGTTCCGGCGGCGCGTCCGGCGGCTTCCTCGCGTTCGCGGCCCTCGGCCAGTTCGGCGCGGTAGCGGGAGACGATGAACAGCGCGTAGTCGATGCCGACCGCGAGGCCGATCATCATGGCGAGGATGGACGTGGTGCCCGACAGGTCGAGGACCGAGGCGAGCGCAGAGATGGCGGAGACGCCGATGCCGACGCCGATGAGCGCGGTCAGCAGCGGCAGCCCGGCGGCGATCAGCGAGCCGAAGGTGATGACGAGCACGACGGCGGAGATGGCGATGCCGACGATCTCGGTGGACCCGGTCTCCACCTCGGCCCGGAGGGCGTCGCCGCCGGTCTCCACGTGCAGCCCCGCGGCGCGGCCGTCCTTCGCGGCGTCCTTGAGCGTGTCGCGCGTGGCGTCCGTCAGCTCGGTGGCCTTCACCTTGTACGTGACCTGCGTGTACGCGGTCGTGCCGGACGCGCTCACCGTCTTCGCCGCGAACGGGTCGGCGGCCGCGGCGGTCTGCGGGCCGGCCAGCTCGCCGACGACCTTGCGGACGGCCTTCTGGTTCGCCGGGTCGGTGATCTTCTGGCCGTCCGGCGCCTTGAAGACGAGGCGCGCGGTGGCGCCGTCGGCGCTCGCGCCCGGGTAGCGCTGCTCCAGCAGGTCGAAGGCGCGCTGCGCCTCCGTGCCCGGTATGGAGAAGTTGTCGTTGGAGGCGGCAGGCGCGGTGGCGGCGCCGATGCCGACGACGGCGAGCAGCGCCACCCATATCAGGGCGACGAGCTTGCGCCGCCGGAAGGCGGTGCGTCCCAGTCTGTAGAGGAAGGTGGCCACGAGAAGGTGTGCTCCCGTCGGTGGGATGAGCGAAACAGGGCGTGGGGAACCAGCCCGACGACGAGAGCGGCGCGCCAGGTGGGATGTGGGGGGTGGGGGCGTACGAAAGGGGGTTGAAGGGTGCTCAGACGCCGAGGGCGGGGAGGACCACGGCGTCGAGATAGCGTCTGAGGTATTCGGTGGTCACGCACCGCGCCTCGACCAGCGGGCGGGTGACATATCCGCCGACGAGCATGTGCGGCAGGAATTCCAGGGCGGGCGAGTCCGCCGAGATCTCCCCCCGGTCGACCGCGCGCCGGAGCACCACGTTGAGTTCCTCGATGCCCGGATCGATCATCAGCTCGCGCAGCGCCTCGTACAGGTCGGGGTCGTCACGGATCGCGTGGACGAGCCCGCCGATGAGGCCGGCGCTCTTCTCCTTCTCGCAGTCGTCGGTGCTGGCCGCGATGGCGTGCAGGTCGCCGCGGAGCGAACCGGTGTCGACCCACACGGCCGCGTGCGGTTTCACATGGCGCAGCGCCCGGACGACCAGCTCCGGCTTGCCCTTCCACTGGCGGTAGAGGGTGGCCTTGCTGGAGCGGGTGCGGGCGGCGACGGCGTCCATCGTCAGGGCGTCGTAGCCGACCTCGCCGAGCAGGTCGAGCACGGCTTGGTACAGCTCGCTCTCGCGCTCGGGGGTCAGTCTGCTGCGCCCCATGGAACACCTCGCCGTCGATCGGCCAACTGAACGAAACGGTTTCGTACAGCATCAGCGTAGACGGCCGATGATCGAAACGACTCCGTTTCGACGGTGTTCTGCGTCACGGCGGCGCCCCGCCCCCACGGCGGGGTCGCGGAGTGGTCACGACGGCTCCCCATGACGGAGTCGCGAAGTGGGCACGGCGGCCCCCACGACGGAGTCGCGAAGTGGGCACGGCGGCCCCCACGACGGAGTCGCGAAGTGGGCACGGCGGCCCCCACGACGGAGTCGCGAAGTGGGCACGGCGGCC
>NZ_JBFAIV010000010.1:132160-154583 GCF_040654875.1 Streptomyces sp. NPDC050610
GCCCCCATGACGGAGTCGCGAAGTGGGCACGGCGGCCCCCATGACGGAGTCGCGGAGCGGTCGCGGCAGGCCCCCGCCGCATAATCCGGCCGCATAAACGCGAGAAAGTACGGCCATTCAAGTTGCCGGGGGCGGTGCGCGCGGAAAGCATGAAGGGGTGAGCGACGGACGCGCGGCCGCCCGGCCGGACCAGCAGACGACCCCCACCCCCGAGGCAGGCGGCGGATACCTGCGCTATCCGCACCTCAGCGGCGACCTCCTCTGTTTCGCCGCCGAGGACGATCTGTGGGTGGCCCCCCTGGTGGCGGCGGGCAGGCGCGCCGAGCGGGCCTGGCGGCTGACCGTCGACCGCACCCGCGTCGGCCACCCGCGCTTCTCCCCCGACGGCCGGCAGATCGCCTACACCACGTGGCGCAGCCTCGACCCGGAGATCATGCTCGCCCCGGTCGACGGCGGCCCCGCCCGCCGGCTGACCTACTGGGGCTCCACCGACACCCGCGTCTGCGGCTGGTCGCCGGACGGGGACATCCTCGCCGTCTCCTCGCACGGGCAGCCGTTCTCGTACTTCTCGTGGGCCTACAGCCTGCCCACCGACGGCAGTCCCGGCGGCCGGCTGCCGTGGGGCCCCGTCGCCGACATCGCGATCGCCGACACCGAAGGCGAGCGGCAGACGCTGCTGCTCGCCGGGAAGCCGCCGCACGAACCGGCCGCCTGGAAGCGCTACCGCGGCGGCGCGATGGGCCGGCTGTGGCTGCACGGGACGCGGCTGGTCCCGGAGGTGTACGGGCATCTGGACTCGGTGATGTTCGTGGGCGGCCGGATCGCCTTCCTCTCCGACCACGAGGGCGTCGGCAACCTCTACTCCTGCCTGCCCGACAGCTCCGACCTGCGCCGCCACACCGACCACGCCGACTTCTACGCCCGGCACGCCGCGACGGACGGCTCCCGCGTCGTCTACCAGTGCGCGGGCGAGCTGTGGCTGGTCGACGACCTGTCCCCGGCCGGCGCGCCCCGCCGGCTCGACGTGCGACTCGGCGGGCCGCGGGCCGGCCGCCGCTCGTACCAGGTCCCGGCCGCCTCGCACGTCAGCTCGGTCTCGGTGGACACCACGGGCCGGGCGAGCGCGGTGTGCGTGCGCGGCAGCCTGTACTGGCTGACCCACCGGGACGGCCCGGCCCGTACGATCGCCGACACCCCGGGCGTACGGGTGCGGCTCCCCGAGATCCTCGGGGCGCGGGGCCAGGTCGCCTACGTCACGGACGCCGAGGGCGAGGACGCGATCGAGATCGCGCACCTGCCGCGGGCGAGCGGGCCGGGCGAGCCGCGCCGACTGGCCGCGGGCCGGCTCGGGCGGGTGCACGAGCTGATCGCCGCGCCGGACGGCGACCGGCTGGCCGTCGCCTCGCACGACGGGCGGCTGCTGCTGGTGGACGCGTCGGCCGAGGGGGACGGCGAGGTCGGCGAGCTGATCGCGTCCGCCAACGGCCCGGTGCGCGATCTGGCCTTCTCCCCCGACTCGGCGTGGCTGACCTGGTCGCACCCCGGCATCGGCCGCTCGCTCCGGCAGATCAAGATCGCCAGGCTCGCGGACCGGACGATCGTGGACGTCACCAACGGCCGGTTCGAGGACGAGCAGCCGGTCTTCACCCGCGACGGCCGCTATCTCGCGTTCCTGTCCTGGCGCGGCTTCGACCCCGTCTACGACGTGCACACCGGCGACCTGTCCTTCCCGCTGGGCTGCCGCCCGTATCTGGTGCCGCTGTCCTCGGCGACGCCGTCGCCCTTCGCGCTGTCCGCCGAGGGCCGCCCGGCGGCGGGCGGCCTGGACCCGGCGGTGGACGGGCCGATGGCCGACGGCGCGGTGCTGGTGGAGGCGGAGGGGCTGGCGAGCCGGGTGACGCCGTTCCCGGTGGCCGCGTCCAAGTACTCCGAGCTGTGCCCCGTCAGCGGCGGCGGGCTGGTGTGGCTGCGCTGGCCGATCTCGGGCGCGCTCGGCGAGACCTTCGCCAACCCGGCCGACACCTCCGGCCGCCCCACCCTCGAACACTTCGACCTGGCCAAGGCGAAGCTCACCGAACTCACCAGCGGCCTCGACTGGTTCGCGCCCAGCGGCGACGGCACCCGCATGGTCGTCCACGACGAGGGCGAACTGCGGGCCGTGCCCGCCGACGAGACCGCCGACAACGACTCGACCGTCTACATCGACATGCGCCGCATCCTGCACGACGTGGACCCGGCGGCCGAGTGGCGGCAGGCGTACGACGAGGCGGGCCGCATCATCCGCGCGTACTTCTGGGAGCCGGGCATGTGCTCCGTCGACTGGGACGGGGTGCTCGCCGAGTACCGCCCGCTGGTCGAACGGATCGCCTCCCCCGACGACTTCGCCGACCTGCTGCGCGAGGTGCTGGGCGAGCTGGGCACCTCCCACGCGTACGTGTCCGGGGCCCGCCGCAACGAGGGCCCGCCGCACTACCAGCGCGCCATCGGCCTGCTCGGCGCCAACCTGGTCCGCGCCAAGGACGGCGCGTGGACGGTGCGGCGCATCCTCCCCGGCGACTCCTCCGACTCCAAGGCCCGTTCGCCGCTGGCGGGTTCGGGCATCCGGGAGGGCGCGGCGCTCACCCACGTCGACGGCCGCCCGGTGGACCCGGTGGCCGGCCCGTACCCGCTGCTGTCGGCGGCGGGCGGCACAACCGTCGAGCTGACCTTCCGCTCCGCGGACGGCGAGGGCCCCAGCCGCCGCGTCGCCATCGTGCCCCTCGTCGACGAACGCCCGCTGCGCTACCAGGACTGGGTGGCCAAACGCCGTGCGGTCGTACGGGAGTTGAGCGGCGGCAAGTGCGGCTACCTGCACATCCCCGACATGGGCGGCTCCGGCTGGGCCCAGTTCAACCGCGATCTGCGGATGGAGATGTCCCGCTCCGCGCTGATCGTGGACGTGCGCGGCAACGCGGGCGGCAACATCAGCGAGCTGGTGGTGGAGAAGCTCACCCGCACCATCGTCGGCTGGGACCTGACCCGCGGCGCGCAGCCCGTCTCCTACGCCAGCAACGCCCCGCGCGGCCCGGTTGTCGCGGTCGCCGACGAGATGACCTCCTCCGACGGCGACATGATCACCGCCGCGTTCAAGCTCCAGGGCATCGGCCCCGTCGTCGGCCTGCGCACCTGGGGCGGCGTCGTCGGCATGGCCGGCCGCCACCGCCTCGGCGACGGCACGGCGATCACGGTGCCGACGAACGCGGCGTGGTTCGACGCGTACGGCTGGGGCGTGGAGAACCACGGCGTGGACCCGGACATCGAGGTCGACCGCTCCCCCCTCGACTGGGCCGAAGGCCGCCACAAACAGCTCGACGACGCCGTGCGCCTCGCCCTCGACCTCCTCGACCGCCACGGCGCCGCCACCCCGCCGGACTACTCGGACGTCCCGGACCTGCGACGCCCGAAGCTGCCGCCGCGGGGGTGAGGGCGACTCCGAGCGTGGCCGCTCCGCGGCCGAGGCTCGAAGCTGCCTCGGCGGCCGAACTCGCGAATGCGGGCGCGGCGCGCGGGCGCGCGGAAACGGTCCCGCGCCCCGCCGCCCCGCCCTCCCGCCGGAACACGGGCGAGAGCGCCCGCGCGCAGCGCCCCGTCACCGCCCCGCGCGGGCCTTCTCGTCCGCTTCGCCGCCCGCGCCCAGGAGGCTGCTGCCGCGGAAGCCCTCCAGCCGGGGGCCGAAGCGGCGCATCTCGCGTTGGCCGACCACGCCGATAAGGGTCGGGAGGTAGCCGCGTACGGACTGCATGCCGCGCAGCCACCACTGGGCGTACACGTGCGAGGAGCGCCGCTCGATGCCCGCGACGAGCCGGTCCACGGCGGGGCCCAGGGGGTAGGTGCGGTTGGTGGGCCAGGGGAGGCGGCTGCGGAGTTCGCGCATGATGTCGTCCTGGTCCGCGCCGCGCACCATGTCGGTGTCGGTCCAGCTCAGATAGCCGACGCCGACCCGTACGCCCCGGTAGCCGACCTCGGCGCGGAGGCTGTGCGCGTACGCCTCGACGCCCGACTTGGACGCGCAGTAGGCCGTCATCATCGGCGCCGGGGTGAGGGCGGCGAGCGAGGCGATCTGGAGGAGGTAGCCGCGGCTCTCCAGCAGTACGGGCAGGAAGGCGCGGCCGGTGACGGCGCCGCCGATGAGGTTGACCTCGATGACCCGCCGCCACGCGTCGGGGTCGGATTCGACGAACGGGCCGCCGGTCGCCACGCCCGCGTTGGCCACGACGACGTCGACCTTGCCGAACCGCGCCTTGACCTCCCGCGCGACCTGGCTCATCGCCTCGTGGTCGGTGACGTCCGCGTGCCAGTGCGCGGCCTCGCCGTGCAGCGACTCGGCGACCCGCCGCAGTTCGTCCGGCTCCAGCCCGACGAGCGCGACCCTCGCGCCGCGCGCCGACAGTTTGCGGGCGAGCAGTTCGCCGACGCCGCGGGCCGCGCCCGTGACCACGGCGACCTGCCCCTCCAGGCTGCTGCGCCGGCTCATGCGGTCCGCTCCTCGGCTGTGGTGTGGGACTCCTGAGTGGCCTGCGGTGCTGCGAGATGGGCGGCGACCAGTTCCCGTACGGCGCCGCCGACCGCCTCCGGGGCCTCGACCGGGGTCATGTGGCCGAGGCCGGGCAGTTCGGTCAGGCCCGTGCAGTCGGGCAGCCGGGCCGCGAGCCGGCGGGCGTGCACGGCCGGGGTCAGCCGGTCGGCGGTGCCGACGACGACGGCGGTGGGGGCGTTCAACTCCCGTATGTTCGCGTCGAGATCGAGCTCCGCGAGGACCCCGCCCCACGCGGCCCGGGCCCTGCGGTCGCAGGCGTACACGATCCGGGCGCACGCGTCCACGGCGGCGGGCGGCGCGGCCGGGCCCAGCGTCGCGTACTTGAGCACGCGCTTGCCGAGCGGGGTGACGGGGCCGAGCGGCGCGCTCGTACCGAGCACGGAACGCGTCAGCCGGCGGCGGACCCGGCCGGCGGCCAGCGGCAGCACCAGGGCCTCCGCGAGCAGCCGGGAGACGCCGGTGCTGCACAGCAGCGCGGCGGCCGTGCGCTCCCGCACGGACGGGCGGTCGGCGGCGGCCACCACGGTCATACCGCCCATGGAGTGCCCGGCCAGGACGGCCCGTTCGCCCTCGGCCAGCGTCGCGTCCAGCACCGCCGCGAGGTCGTCGGCGAGGGCGCGCGTGCTGTAGCCGCCGGGGCCGGGGGCCGGGCTGCGGCCGTGTCCGCGCAGGTCGTACGCGATCACCCGGTGGCTGTCGGCCAGCGCCCGTACGACGGGGGCCCAGAAGGCGGTGGAGCAGGTCCAGCCGTGTATGAGGACCACGGCGGGCGCGTCGTCGGGGCCGTGCGTCTCGACGTGCAGGGCGGTGCCGTCGGCGGAGGTCGCGGTCAGCGTGCGGCGCGGGGCGGGCGGCGCGTACGCGTCCTGGGGCCCCAGGACGCGGGGGCGCGCGGGGCTCACGAGCGCGCCCCGGCGGTCTCGGCGGCCGCCTCCGTACGGACGGCCGGGGCGCGCAGCACCTCGTACTCGCAGAGGTTCACGCGCCGCGTGGCCTTGCGGAACTCGGCGGTGGTGCCGGGCCACACCGTGGTGTTGCGCCCATTGGCGTCCAGGTACCAGCTGTCGCACCCGCCGCTGTTCCACACCGTGCGCTCCATGCGCGACTGCACCTTGTGGTTCCAGCCCGCGACGGCCGCGGGCCTGGCGTCGAGGGCGGCCCTGCCGCCGAGGGTGTCCAACTGGCGCATGAAGTCGGCCAGATAGTTCAGCTGGGACTCGATCATCAGGATCATCGAGCTGTTGCCGAGCCCGGTGTTGGGCCCGATGACCGTCATGAAGTTGGGGAACCCGGCCGCGCTGGCGCCGCGCAGCGCCGCCATACCGTCCTTCCACTCCTCCGCGAGCGTCGTGCCGTCGGCGCCCGTGACGCGCTGCGCTATCGGCATGTCCGTGACGTGGAAACCGGTGCCGAAGACGACCGCGTCGACCTCCGTCTCGGTGCCGTCGGCGGCGACGAGCGTGGAGCCGCGCACCTCCTTGAGGCCGGAGGCGACGACGTCGACGTTGGGCGCGGCGAGCGCCGGATAGTAGGTGTTGGAGAGCAGTATCCGCTTGCAGCCGATGCGGTAGCCGGGCGTCAGCTTGGCGCGCATGGCCGGGTCCTTGATGGACCGGGCCATGTGGCGCTTGGCGAACGTCTCGACCAGGCCGAGTTCATTGGGGCGCTTGGTGAAGGCGCTGACCTGCAACTCCCGGATGCCCCACAGGAGTCCGCGGCGCGCGGTGCCGGTCGCCGGGATCTTGTTGTGCAGCCAGCGCTCGACGCCCGTGATGGCCCGGTCGGTGCGCGGCAGGACCCAGGGCGGCGTCCGCTGGAACAGGGTGAGGCCGCTGACCTCGGGCTGGATGGCGGGCACGATCTGGATGGCGGAGGCGCCGGTCCCGATCATCGCGACGCGCTTGCCGCGCAGGTCGTAGCCGTGGTCCCAGCGGGCCGAGTGGAAGACCTTGCCGGGGAAGGAGGACAGGCCGGGGATGTCGGGGATCTTCGGGTCGGAGAGCGGGCCGGTCGCCGAGACGACGACGTCGGCGGTGAGGTCGCCGCGCGCGGTGCTGATCTCCCAGTGCAGCGCGTCGGCGTCCCACCGCAGGGACCGCACCTCGTGGTCGAGCCTGATGTGCGGCCGCAGCCCGAAGGTGTCGGCGACGCTCTCCAGGTAGGCGCGGATGTGCCGCTGGCCGGAGAAGGTGCGCGGCCACTCGGGGTTGGGGGCGAAGGAGAAGGAGTACAGGTGCGAGGGGACGTCGCAGGCGCACCCCGGATAGCTGTTGTCCCGCCAGGTGCCGCCCACGGAGCCGGCCCGCTCCAGGACGACGAAGTCGGTGATGCCCTCGCGGCGCAGCCGGACGGCCGCGCCCAGGCCGCCGAACCCCGATCCGATCACCGCCACCCGTACGTGCTCGTGCTGACGTTCACGCTCGTGCTCGGCCATGCCGCCGCCTCCGAGATCGTTGCATCGCTTGTCCCGTACGTAACCGTGCCAGCAATCACTGGCGCAATTGGAGGGTAAGGCAGCTCACTACCGAGCGGTAGGGGGCGCGAGCAAGGAAGTTACCGACGGTCGCACCTGTCGGGCCCCGCCGACCGGCGACATAGGCTGCCGGTGTGGTGAAGAACGTGGCTGAGAATGCGGCAGAGAACGACGCGGCAGGGCGCGAGTACCGAATGGCGGAGCTGGCCGAGGCGGCCGGCATCACCGTCCGTACCCTGCGCTTCTACCGCGAGCGCAAACTGATCCCGCCGCCCCGCCGCGAGGGCCGCATCGCCTGGTACGACGACCACCACCTCGCCCGCCTCCGCACGATCGCGGCCCTGCTGGAACGCGGCCACACCCTCGGCGGCATCGCCGAACTCCTCACCGCCTTCGAACACGGCCGGGGCGTCGGCGAACTCCTCGGCCTGCGCGGCGCCATCGCCGCCCCCTGGTCCGAGGAGACCCCGGTCCGCCTCAGCCCCGAGAGACTGGCCGACCACTTCACCGGCGAGGTCACCCCCGAAAACCTCGCGGGCGCCCTGGACATCGGCTACCTCGCGGTCGACGGCGACGAGATCGTGCACGTCAGCCGCCGCCTCCTGGACGCCTCCAGCGCCCTGGTCGACAAGGGCGTCCCCCTCGCCGCCGTACTCGCCGCCGGCCGCGACGTCCGCACGCACGCCGAGGCCCTGGCGGAAACCTTCACCACGCTGATCTGCGACCACGTCCTGAGCGGCCTGCTGGACCGCACGGCCGCCGGCGAGCCGCTGCCGCCCGACGAGATCGACCACGTCACCCAGACCCTCGCCACCCTCCGCCCGATCGCGAAGGACGTCATCGACGCGGAACTGTCCATGGCGATGGACCGCCGCATCCGGGCGGAACTGGACGCGTGGCTGCCGGCGGCGGAGCGCGAACCGGAGTGAACAGACGGCGGGGACGAGACTTTCGCTTGGCTGCCGACAGCGGACATGCCGACAGCCTCCGCTGCCCGAGGACGACCAGCGTGGCGTTCCCCCCGAGTTGATGAGGGGTACCGTTTCAATTGGCTGAACCGAAACGGAGTTGAGCATGTCACGCCCGGATGACGATCACATCGGCGCACGGATTGCTGACTACCGCAAGCTGCGTCATCTCACGCAATTGGGCCTAGCTCAGCGCGCCTTCGTTTCGCGCGGCACAATCGCGAAAGTAGAGGCGGGCCTGACACCAGCGACCCCGGCCATAGTGGCCGCGGTCGCCAGGGTGCTCGAAGTCGATATAGCCGCCCTCAACGGCCAGCCGTACATCTCGGAGATGCGTCAGGACCGCCTGGACCGGATGATCGCTCCCCTGTCCGACGCGCTGGACCTCTACGACCTGGGGCCGGACCCCGACATCACCCCCAGGGAAACGAACGTCATATCCGCCGAGGTTCACGAACTGTGCGCCGACGCCTGCGCCACCGAGTACAAAGCCATCGGCTCGAAGCTGCCGGGCCTGTTGGGAGAATTGACAACGGCCTTCAGCACCTCGCCCACAGAGGCCGACCGCCGGCGCATCGCCGTCTCCCTCAGCTGGTCCTACTGGGTCGCTTACGAGTTCGCTTACCGGTTGGGCTATCACCAGCTCGCGTCAATCGCCCTTGAGCGAATGGGCTGGATGGCAGAACAAGCACAGGACCCCCTCTTGTCGGCGATCCGGCTGAACAAACGCAGCAGCATGCTGCTGCGCCGGGGGGACAGCCGCATGGCATTGAAAGTCCTCGAACGCGGGCATCAGCTGGTGAAACAACACGACGACGCCGACTCCATCCCCGTACTCGCCGTCTCAGGAAGCCTCTACCTGGCCGGCGCGATCGCGGAAGCCCAGGCCAAGAACGCGGACGCCGTAACCGGCCACATGGATTCGGCACGAGAATCCGCGTCGCGGATCGGCAGGGACGTGCCCCGTGCGTACTGGACCTCCTTCGGCGCGACCAACGTGGCACATTTCGACGTAGCCACCTCGGTGGAACTGGGGAAGATGGGCGACGCGATGAAGGCAGCCCGCCGGCTGCACTTCCCGGCCGAACACCCCAGGATGCGAGTAGGCCGCTACTACATCGAAATGGCGCGCGCCTACGCCCAGATGGGAAAGACCGAGGCGGCCGAACGGTCCTTGCTCCGAGCACGGGAAGTCGCGCCGCAGCAGGCCCGGTACCACCCGTTGCTACGGGAGACGATCGCCGTACTGGTCCGTCGCCAACGCCGGGCGCCGACGGGACTGGCGTCGCTGGCCGCCTGGGTGGGCATGTAGCGCCCCGGTCACGGCCCGAGTGTTCCCGATCTAGGAACACTGGGGCCCCCGCACTCCTGGAGGCTGGTGGGCGACAGCAGTCCCCCGCGACCGCGCGAACGGTCCGGGGGCATGGCCATCAACCCTCTGGAGGTTGACGACATGAACCACGGTATCGCCCACATCTTCGAGGCGCCGTTGCGGCCGGCGGCGTACGGCGTCGACGCGGGGCCGCGCTGGATTCACGGGGCGGGGGCCACCGCATGACAGGCCGGCTCCAGACCATGCGGCTCCTCCCCTGGCTCGACCCGATGGGGCGCCCCTGCTACCTGAGTACGCGCGACGGGAAGGGCTACGTCTCCCGCCTGGCCGACAAGGCGGAAGCGGCTCAACTCGACCAGGGGGAACACCTCGTCGAGTGCGCCCGGGAAATTCTCGACGACGCCAAAAGCATCCGCCGAAGAACTGGAGTCTCTGGCTCATGACCTGACCGACGCACTCCGGGACGTCCTGCGAATCGCCAAGAGCCGGGGGCAGCGAATCCCCGCCCCGGACGACGATGACGAATGCGAGAACGGCGAAGTCGGAGCGCCGCTCCGGCACTTGGGCGGCATGTCATGACGTGGTGCGGCACTGCCGGGAATCCGCCCAACGGGCATTTGCCCCTGCGGAATGACGGCGGGAATGACAGCAGGTGGGACGGCGGGAGGGACTGAGGGAGGGACGCATAAAGTCACGCTGTGGCGCTCGCATGGCTGGACGATCCGCCGAAGTCCTGGCTCCTGTGAAACCGCCCCCGTCCACGCACCCACCCCCCTCGGGTGCGTGGACGGCGCTCCCTGCCGCCGCTGCTACCCCTCGAAGACCACAGTCACCGGCGCGTGGTCGCTCCACCGCAGGTCATAGCTGGCGGCGCGCTCCACCTCCGCCTTGACCGCGCGACCGGCGAGGCCGGCCGTGGCGACGGCGTAGTCGATGCGCCAGCCCGCGTCATTGTCGAACGCCTTGCCGCGGTAGGACCACCAGGAGTACGGGCCCTCGACGCCCGGGTGCAGCGCCCGGACCACGTCCACGTACGACGCCTCGTCGAAGACGCGGGTCAGCCAGGCGCGCTCCTCCGGGAGGAAGCCGGCCTTCTTCTTGTTGGCCTTCCAGTTCTTGAGGTCGGCCTCCTGGTGGGCGATGTTCCAGTCGCCGCAGACCAGCACCTCGCGCCCGTCCGCCGCGGCCCGCTCGCGCAGCTCGCCGAGGTAGGGCAGGAACTCGGCCATGAACCGTTCCTTCTCGTCCTGCCGCTCCGTGCCGACCTCGCCCGACGGCAGGTAGAGGCTGGCGACGGTGACGCCCGGCAGGTCGATCTCCGCGTAGCGGCCGGACGTGTCGAACTCCGACGAGCCGAACCCGATCCGCGCCGCCTCCGGCTCGCGCCGGGAGTAGAGGGAGACGCCCGCGCGCCCCTTGGCGGCGGCCGGGGCGTGCACGGTGTGCCAGCCGTCCGCCTCACGCACCTCCTCGGGGAGCTGCTCGGGTTCGGCCCGCACTTCCTGGAGGCAGACGACATCGGCCGCGGTCCCCGCGAGCCAGGGCACGAAGCCCTTCTTGGCGGCGGCGCGCAGCCCGTTCACATTGACGGTGGTCACTGTCAGCAAAACATGCTCCCGCATTACGACACGTAGGCGATCAGCCTACGCGGCGACGAGTTCCGGAAGAGCGACCGCGTCGTCTCACGCGCCCGGGGTCCGGCTCCCACATGGGGGGATCTTCACCTCGTTGTTGTCTTGTCCCACCCCGTTCCGGATGATCACCACGCGCCGGACGAACTTCTTCAGAACAGCATTCGGGCGCCACCGTGCCACCGCACCGCTACGTGCCGGTGCGGTGGCTTCTTGCATTACTGACAGATCAGCTGTCGCTACGGCCCACGAACGCGACGAACGATGCCCACGCGGCGGGCGAGACGGTGAGGGTGGGACCGTCCGGGTCCTTGCTGTCACGGACAGGGACGACTCCGGTGGCCGCGATGTTGGGCGCCCACTCGACGCACGCGTCATTGTCTTGTCCGCTGTAGCTGGACTTGACCCAAACCGGCTTGGCGATGTCGTTCACGAAAACCTCTCTATGGCTTTGCTGATGAGTTGTCCAGAAACCCCCGCGCTGAGGGCATCGGAATGGAGGCGGTCATAAACTCGCTGAAATCGCCCCACGCCTTCCGGATCTTCCGTATATCGGCCCGTACTAAATCCCTCCGTATAAGCCCCTCTGCCTCCGCCCGGCATGGTGAGGAGACTCAGATAGCCGGAGACGTGCGCAGTACCGAATGGGAGAATCTGGATGTTGATGTTCGGTCGCTCACTCATGACGACCATGTGCTTGAGCTGCTCGCACATGACGTTCGGCGGACCCATTTCACGGTGCAGGACGGATTCGTCCAGTACGAGCCACAGCCACGGAGGGTCCCTTCTTTCCCAAACCCTTTGCTGATCTATGCGACGTTCGGCGAAGCGGCCGATGTCCGTACTGTCGCCGGCTTGACCGGCGCGCATGGCGGCCAGCGCGTAGTCGGTCGTCTGTAGCAATCCTGGCACGGTGGTCGAAAATTCGTGCATCTGCGTTGCCTGCGACTGACGATTCAGGAACGGGCGCGCGTAGTCGCGAACCTCCCGGTTCTCCATCATGCGCAGCAGGATCACGAGCTCATCCCCCAGCCCCAGGAGCTCCCCGAGCGCGACCGCCAGACCCCGGTCCGGCGGATCGATGCCACGCTCCACATCGGAGATACGCGTGGTACTTGAGAACGCTTTGCCCGCTAGCGCCCCTTGAGTCCAGCCCTTCGCTTTTCGGGCTTCTCGCACCTTGTACCCCAAAAAGGCTTCCATGCCTTCGGTGGGATCCAGCTCTGATTCCCCTGGCATATGCCTCGTTCCCGAGATGCGCGCCGAAACTTCTACCCCTGGAAAGGGTAACTGTGTGTGCCGATGCTGTTGCTGTACATCCCCACAACGGCAGCGGAAGGCACGCGACGTGGCCGAGCAAGCCCCCGAGAGTCCGGAACCCGACAGCGACGCCGAAGCGCTGTACGCGCTCATCGCGGCGGGCGGCTTCTGGCGCATAGCCCCCGACTGGGTTCCCCGCCAATACGCGGAGCCCACACGGGAGTTGACGGACCGGGTACGGCACGGACTGAGGCGGCTGATCACATGAAGAGCCCCGGGCGCGCGGAACTGTCCCGTCTGATGGCGGAGAGCGGCGGGACCGGTGTGCTCCTGCTGTTCAAGCCGCTCGGCAGCGCGCAAGACGTACCGGCTCCTCCACCTGACCCCCTCGGCTCCCCCCGGTGCACCTGTTTTCAGCACCGAGTCGGCGCGGGGGTGCCGATGCGGCTGGCCCTGCCGATCAAGAACGCCGAAGAGGCATCCGGCGCACCCGACGGCAGCCCGCTGCTGCGGGAGATCCTCGGCCCCGACGATGACTGCTCATGAGGAGGCGAAAGCCGTGAAGCACACACTCCGGCACGCGCCGTGGACGTTCGAACAGGACCCGACCGCACGCTACGAGTACAGCGCGGAGTGCGCGGCGGGTGCGGATGAGGGATGCGGGGAGAGGCTCCACTCCTGGGGCCCGGACTGGGTCGAGGAGTGGATGCGCCGCCACACGCAGTCGACCGGGCACACCCGCTACCGCCGGACCGTCGACGACTACGTGGTGCTGAATCTGCCGGGTGAGCTGCGCGTGGTCCCCGGCGAGGTGATCCAGCCCCGCCCGGCGCTGCCTGTCGGAGGTGGCGGCGCATGAATGCGCGCTTGCTCAGTGGTCTGCTCCTGATCGCCGGCTCATCTCTCCTTGGGCTGCTTTTCGTGCTCGCCACAGGCCGCCACCCCTAGGTTCCCCTCTCCGCCGGTGCCTCCGAAGAAGATCCGGCGGAGAGGGCCTGAAAGACCGGCGAGGACAGCTCGCCTGATCACCGCGACAACCCCACACCGACCTCAGGAGTGATGCGCCATGACGGTAGCCCTTGAGCACCCGGCCCTCGCGGGACTGCTCGACATGCTGGAACTGGAGATCACCGGCAAGTGCCAACTCGCCTGCACGCACTGCTTGTCCGAGTCCAGCCCACAGGCGACTCACGGCACCATGACCCCTGCGGACTGGCAAGCGGTCATCACCGATGCCGCCGCGCTCGGTA
This sequence comes from Streptomyces sp. NPDC050610, assembly GCF_040654875.1. Taxonomy (NCBI): domain Bacteria; kingdom Bacillati; phylum Actinomycetota; class Actinomycetes; order Kitasatosporales; family Streptomycetaceae; genus Streptomyces; species Streptomyces sp. NPDC050610. Next base: position 145,652 of record NZ_JBFAIV010000010.1, read on the forward strand.
TCCGCACCGTGCAGTTGATCGGGGGTGAGCCGACGGTTCACCCCCACTGGCGGGACTTCGCCGAACTCGCCCTCTCACTCGGGCGTGAGGTGGAGATCTACACCAATCTCTACCGGGTGCGCGACCAGTGGTGGGACCTGTTCGGCCGTCCCGGGGTGACGCTCGGGACGAGTTTCTACAGCGACGATCCGGCTGAACACGATCGGATCACAGGGCGGCCGGGCAGCCACGCCCGCACCCGCGCCCACATCCGCGAAGCCCTCGCACGGGGTATCGGTCTGCGGGTCGGAATCGTGCACATCCTGCCGGAGCAGCGGATCGAGGAGGCCCGTGCAGACCTGCTGGAGATCGGGGTGACGCGCATCGGCACCGACCGGGTCCGCGCGGTCGGGCGCGCCTCCCTGCCAGGGCGGTCCCCGTCGGTCGAGGAGCTGTGCGGCTGGTGCACACGGGGCCGCGCGGCGGTCCTGGCGAACGGGGACCTCACCGGCTGTGTCCTGTCACGCGACTTCCCCGTGGGGAACGTCAAAGAGAAGCGTCTCGCGGAGCTCCTCGGGGGGCAGGAGTGGGAGCGACTGGCCGCTCGCATCCCGGTGCCCCGTGCGGGTTGTGAGCCGTGCCAACCTCATGATTCCGAAGGCTGCGACCCTTCCAACGATGCGTGCGAACCCACGGACTGACGGACTAGGAGACGACGTTGGAGTGGCAGCAGGCCGCCCGGAAGCTCGCCGGTGAGGCAACCGGCCCCGGCTCGCGCTGGCGGGCGGCCGTAGAGAGCGTTCCCCGTCATGAACTGATCCCCCGATGGTGGAGGCATGACGGCTCCGGGGGGTGGATGCTGCGGGACGGGGCGGCCGATCCCGAGGCGTGGCGGGCCGGCGGCTACGCGAACCGGTCACTGATCACCCGTGTCGGGCGGCTCCATGCCGACCACGCCGGTCCCGACGACCGGCCGACGGGGACGCCCACCTCATCAGCCACCCTTCCCTCCCTGGTCGTGCGGATGCTGCGGCACGGACGACTCGACGATGACGCGGACGTCCTCGACGTAGGAACCGGGTCCGGGTACTCCGCAGCGCTTCTCACGCACCGGTTCGGCGACCGCCGGGTGACGAGCGTGGACGTGGACCCCTACCTGACCGAGGCGGCGAGCGAGCGGCTGGGCCGCCTCGGCCTGCACCCCGCCATCGAGACCGTGGACGCGACCGGCCCGCTGCCCGGCACGTACGACCGGATCGTGTCCATGGTGTCGGTTCCCCGCGTCCCGGCATCGTGGCTGGAGGCGCTGAAGCCGAACGGAAGGCTGGTCACCACGATCACCGGCACCTCGCTGATCATCGGCGCGCACAGGACGCCCGACGGGGGCGCTGCGGGGCGCGTCGAACGCGACTGGGCCGGGTTCATGGGAACCCGGCACGAACCCGACTATCCGCCTCCCCTGATGGGCCGCCTCCCGCAGGCAAGAGACCAGGAAGGGGACGAGGTCACCACCGGGAGGTATCCGGTGCTCGACGTCGAACAGGCGTGGGAGGTCAAGACGTACCTCACGCTGACCGTGCCGGGCGTCGAGAGCCACTTCGAGACGCGCGGCCGGCACCGGACAGCGTGGCTGTTCCACGAAGACGGCTCATGGGCCCGCGCCGAAGGACATTGGACCGACCCGCCCACCGTGCACCAGAGCGGCCCCCGTCGCCTGTGGAGCGAGTTGGAGCGCATCCGGCACAAGCTCAACATGGAGGGCAGCGTCGGCCTGTACGGCTCCCGCGTCCGTATCGCTCCAGATGGAACGTGCCACCTGGCACGCGGCGGCTGGAGCGCCACGATCAGCTAGGGCCCGGTACCGCTCGCCGTGGTAACAGTGAGCATTCCGGCACGATACCGGCCCTTGGGGCACCATGGCCTCGTACACCCATTCGACCGTACGATACTCCGATGCAGATCGTGCCCGTGGCGTACGACCACCCCGACGCCGTCAAACTCAACGACCAGGTGCAGCTGGAGTACGCGGAACGCTACGGCGAGGAGGACCTGACGCCGCTGGACCCGGCGCAGTTCGACCCGCCGCGCGGCCTGTACCTCATGGCCTACGACGAGGACGGCGCTCCCGTCGCCACCGGCGGCTGGCGGCTTCAGGACGCCAACGACGAGGGGTACGCGGACGGCGACGCCGAGCTGAAGCGGATGTACGTCATACCCGAGGCCCGTGGGCGCGGGCTGGCGCGGGCGATACTGGCGGCGCTGGAGGACAGCGCGCGGGAGGCGGGGCGTACGCGCATGGTCCTGGAGACGGGCATCAAGCAGCCCGAGGCCATAGCGCTGTACACCTCCTGCGGCTACGCACCCGCGCCCAAGGTCGGGCTCTACCGCTTCCACGAGGAGAGCCGCTGCTACGCCAGGGCGCTGCGCTGAGCCCTGAGGCTCGGGCCGAGAGCCTGTGCCGTCTCCCCCGACCGGTGACGAGTCCGGGCGGCGCGGAGCCGTTCGGACAGCGGCGGCGACCGGTGGACCGGCCGTCCTCCTCGGCGCGGCCGGCTGCCGCACCGGCGTCAGCCGCTCGCGTTGGCGGCCTCTTCGATGAGGTCGGTGACCTGGCCGGGCTGGGACGCCAGTGAGGCGTGACTGGCATCCAGCTCGATGGTCTTGCGCGGGTTCATGCGCTGGGCCATGCGAGTCTCGTTGTCGGGGTGGATCATGCGGTCGCTGGTGGAGATCTGGTACCAGGTCGGCTTCGTGCGCCAGGCCGGGGCGGTGACGGTGTCACCGAAGGTCGAGGCCAGCGGTGCCTTCTGCGTCACGGCCATCACCCGCGCCTCGTCCTCCGGCAGGTCCTGCGCGAAACTCTCGTGGAACTTGTCCTGCTTGACCCATAGGTAGCCGTCGGAGTCCGGTGCGAGGTTCTCGAACGCCGCCGGGGGCTTCTCCTGGCTGATCTGCCCCGGGCTCTCGCCCGCGTCCGGCGCGAACGCGGCGATATAGACCAGCCCCGTGACATTGGGCAGGTCGCCGGCCTCGGTGATCACCGCGCCCCCGTACGAGTGGCCCACCAGCAGCACCGGCCCGTCGATCTGCCGCACCATCTTGCGGGTGCGTTCGGCGTCCTCGGCCAACGAGGTCAGCGGGTTCTCCACCGCGTGCAGCGAGCCGAAGTCCCGGCGGTGCAGTTCGCTGATGACCTTGGCCCAGTGCGCGGCACCGCCCCAGAAGCCGTGGACCAGAACGATTGCGGGCTTCGCAGCCATAGGACTGCCCTTTCAGCCGAGTCGAGGAGCCGTCCCGCCCAGCAGACTCCAACCCCGCGGCCGCCGCGCGCCGAGGCCCGCCACACAGGTGACGCCACCCGCCGCCGGCACCCGGGACGGACGGCACCTCGACGAACCCGTACGACGACCTGCTGACACTGCGGCGGAGCCCGCCCGTCAGCGCCCCTCCGCGATCGCCTCTTCCACGCCCTTGCGGACCTCCTCGGCCGGGTAGCGGACGGCGCCCGGACCGTACGGGGCGAGCGCCTCGTCGACGATTTCCGGGAAGTCCTCGGCGACCTCCGCGATCAGTACGGTCGAGCCGGGCGGCACCTCGGCGGCGAGCATTTCCAGGGCGGCGCTGGACGCGCTGGCCTGCCGCGCGTCGTGCGCGCCGCCGAGCAGCCCGCCCGCGCCGAAGCCGATCATGATGCCGAGCGGGCCGCCCAGGATGCCGACGAGCCCGCCGATCAGGCCGCCCACCGCGAAGCCCCTGGCGTCGCCGCTGTTGTCGACGCTGTCGGGGAAGTCCAGCGCGCCCTCCGCGTCGCGCGTGATCACGGTCGCCTCGCGCAGCTTGACGCCGCCCTCGGCGTGCGCCTGCCGCAGCGCGTCCAGTGCCAGGCGGCCCGTTTCGGGCCGGTCGAGGTCCATGAACAGGACGTTCTCGGTCATCGCCGCCGCTCCAGAGGTGAGATGGGGAACCCTCGCTTCCACTCTTGCGGCTGCCCGGCCCGTACGCACCTCAGACATGCCCGTACGCGCCCCGCCGCACCAACCCCGTACGCGCCGCTGACGCTCCCCCGCCCCGCACACGCCCCCAGCCCCCGTCCGTACGCGCCCCCAGGCCCATACGCGCCCCGTCCTCACCCCCGCCCGTCGTCCGGCACCCGGCCCGCCCCCTCCTCCGTATGCACCGAGGCGCGCAGGTCCAGCACCGCCTCCGCGCCCCCGCCCGCCGGGTTGGCGAACCGCAGCCGGGCGCCGAGGACGCGGGCCTGGCCTGCGGCTATCGTCAGGCCGAGGCCCAGCCCCTGGCCGCGCCCCGCGCCTTCGGCGCTCTGTCCGGCGCCGGTGCGGAAGCGGACCGGGCCGCGCGCGAGCAGCTCCGCCGGGAAGCCGGGGCCCTGGTCGTGGACGCGTACGACCCCGCCCTCGACCTCGACGCGCACCGGCGCGGCGCCGTGCCGGAAGGCGTTGCTGACCAGGTTGGCGAGGATGCGCTCGACGCGCCGGGCGTCGGTCTCGACCAGTTCGGCCCGCAGCACCCGTATCTCCAGCCCCGCCTGCCCCGGCGCGGTGGCCGAGCGCACCGCGCGCCGCACCAGTTCGTCCAGCGGCCGCACCTCGGGCTCGGCCCGCTCGGTGGAGCCGTCCAGGCGCGCCACCTCCAGGACGTCCTCCACCAGCCCGCTCACCCGCCGCGCCCGTTCCCGGACCATCTCGGCCGGCCGCCCCGGCGGCAGCAGCCCGGCGGCGGCGACCAGGCCGGCGACCGGGGTGCGCAGTTCGTGCGCGATGTCGGAGGTGACGTCGCGCTCGGCCTGGAGGCGGGCGGCCAGCGCGTCGGCCATGGTGTTCAGGGCCGTGGTCAGCCGGGCGATCTCGTCCTTGCCGCGCGGTTCGATCCGGGCGCTGAGGTCGCCCTCGGCGATCCGCTCGGCCGTACGGGCGGACGCGTCGAGGCGGCGGCCGAGCATCGTGGCGAAGGCCACGCCGACCAGGCAGGCGAGCGCCGTGCCGATGGAGCCGGCGAGCCACAGGTCGCGGTCGAGGGCTTCGAGTTTGCGGTCCTGGCGGAGGTAGGAGTGGCGGAGCGCGATGACGTCCTTGCCGCTGCGGCGGGCGGCCCACAGCTCCGGCTCCGGGCCGCTGCGGTCCAGGTGGACGCCGGTCTCGCCGCGCGCGATCGCCTCGCGCAGCGGCACCGGCAGCACGGTGGGGTTGATGAGGACCCGGCGCCGGTCGACCCCGGCGGCGTGGTCGTCGACGGCGATGGAGAGCCGGGAGCGGATGGTGTCGCGGGAGGTTTCGAGCGAGTTCACGGCCGTGCGGTGGTGCACGACGAGGCCCATGATGACCGCGACCAGGGCGGCGGTGGCGGTGATCGCCACACCGATCTTCGTACGCAGTCCCATGGGCTCAGGCTCCTCCACGGCTGACAGGCTGCGGGCCGCCGCGCCCGACGATCGTGCCGGGTCGTCGCACAGAGGTCCAGGTGGTGGTCGGAACGGGTGGGGCCATTCGTGCCAAATGTAACCGGCGCGGCCGGATAGCCACCTGTGCCCTTGACCTGTTCCTGTCGACTGCTCATAGGATCACCGCGCTCAAGTGGTCCAGCCCAGTAGCCGCAGCGCCATGGTGGAGGTCACTCATGCACATCGCCCGACGTACGCTGCTCGGCGCTCTCGCCGGGTCCGCAGCCCTCGGAGTCGCCGCCACGCACCCGGCCGCGGCCGCCCCGAACCCACCAGGCCCTCTCACCGCGGGCGGCGGCGCCGCGGCGAGAGCCCTGAGACGGCTGCTGCCGCACCACCACCGGCAGGTCGCCTTCCGCACCCTGCGCACTCGCCCCGGCCGGGACTCCTACCGGGTCTCGGGCACGGCCGGGCACATCGTCGTCGAGGGCACCACGCCCGCCGTGCAGCTCGCCGGCTTCCACTGGTACCTGCGCCACGTCGCGCACGCCCACTTCTCCTGGAACGGCGCGCAGACCGACCTGCCCGGCCGCCTCCCCGGCGTCGGCGCCCCCATCTCGAAGGCCGCGAACGTCGCCCACCGCTTCGTCTTCAACGACACCAACGACGGCTACACCGGCCCGTACTCCGACTGGGACTACTGGGAGCGCGAGCTCGACGTCCTCGCCCTGCACGGCTACAACGAGGTGCTCGTCTACGCGGGCGCCGACGCCGTCTACCACCGCGCCTTCCAGCGGCACGGCTATACGGACGCGGAGCTGCGCCAGTGGGTCCCCGGCCCCGCCCACCAGCCGTGGTGGCTGCTCCAGAACATGTCAGGCTTCGGCGGCCCCGTCTCCCTCGACCTGCTGGGGAGCCGCGCGGCCCTCGCCCGGAAGATCGTCGGCCGGCTGCGCGAGCTGGGCATGACGCCCGTACTCCCCGGCTACTTCGGCACCGTGCCGCCCGACTTCGCCAAGCGCAACCCCGGCGCGCACACCGTCCCGCAGGGCGTGTGGGGCGGCTTCCCGCGCCCCGACTGGCTCGACCCGCGCGACGAGCACTTCGCCCGCGTCGCCCGGACCTTCTACCGGGTGCAGGACGAGCTGTACGGGGCCACCTCGATCTACAAGATGGACCTGCTGCACGAGGGCGGCGACCCGGGCGACGTGCCGGTGCCCGACGCCGCGCGCGCCGTGGAGAAGGCGCTGCGCACCGCCCACCCCGGCGCCACCTGGGCCATCCTCGGCTGGCAGACCAACCCGCGCCGCGACATCATCGACGCCGTCGACAAGTCCCAGATGCTGATCGTCGACGGCATCTCCGACCACTACCCCGAGGTCGTCGACCGCGAGCGGGACTGGGCCTCCACCCCGTACGCCTTCGGCTCCATCTGGAACTTCGGCGGCCACACCGCCATGGGCGCCAACACCCCCGACTGGGCCACCCTCTACGACCAGTGGCGCACCAAGCACGGCAGCGCGCTCAGTGGCATCGCCCTCATGCCCGAGGCCGCCGACAACAACCCGGCCGCCCTCGCCCTCTTCAGCGACCTGCCCTGGACGGACGGGCCGACGCACCTCGCCGACTGGTTCGCCCAGTGGCCCGTCCAGCGGTACGGCGCCGCCGACGCGCACGCCGTACGGGCCTGGGACGTGCTGCGCCGCACCGCCTACGGCACCAGCCGCGCCGACGGGTGGAGCGAGGCCGCCGACGGCCTCTTCGGCGCCCGCCCCGACCTTGCCGTCACCCGCGCCGCCTCCTGGTCGCCGCCGAAGCTCCGCTACGACGCGGCCGAGTTCGACAAGGCGCTGCCCGAGCTGCTGGCCGTCGCCCCGGCGCTGCGCGGCAGCAGCGCGTACCGCTACGACCTCCTCGACGTCGCCCGGCAGACCGTCTCCAACCGCAGCCGCCTGCTGCTGCCGCGGATCAAGACCGCGTACGAGGCCGGGGACCGGGCCCGGTTCAAGGCGCTGACCGGCGAGTGGTTCGCGTGGATGGCCCTGCTGGAGCAGGCCGTCGCCACCGACGAACGCCATCTGCTGGGCCGCTGGATCGCCGACGCCCGTGCCTGGGGGTCCTCGGCGGCCGAGCGCGACCGGCTCGAATTCGACGCCGTCTCGCTCCTGACCGTATGGGGCAACCGCTCCGGGGCCGACGAGGGCAAGCTGCACGACTACGCCAACCGCGAGTGGTCCGGGCTGGTCGGCGGGCTCTACACGCTGCGCTGGAAGACGTACTTCACGGAACTGGCGGCGGCCATGGAGGCGCGGCGCGCGCCGAAGGCGATCGACTGGTTCGCCCTGGAGGACGGCTGGACCCGGCGCCACCCGCCGTACTCGGCGAAGCCGAAGGGGGACATCGTGCGGGTGGCGCGGCGGATCGCGGACCGCGTACGGGGCTGAGGGAGCGGGGCAGGGCGGGGGACATGCCGCCTCTTCATCGGGTGACGTGTCCCCCGCCCTCACGTCATCAGGTGACGTGTCCCCCCCCCGCCCTCACGTCGTCGTGCGTCCGTCAGCCGGTCGTCGGCGGGGTCGCGGACAGGCTCGTCACATTGAGGGTGCCGTTGTCCACGATCTTGTCGAAGGCGAGCGTCCGGTGCCCCGTGGCTGCGGGCGGCGTGACCTCCAGGTACTTGGCGTGCACCGCGTCGGCGCCGGTGTGCGTCCAGACCAGGTCGGCCCAGGCGGAGGCGCCGCTCTTGAGGTTGACCGTCTTCTTGCCCGGGTCCTGGGCGAAGTAGGTCGAGCCCCAGTTCACGTCGGTGGCGGCCTTGGCGTGCCCGGCCTTCTCCAGACCGAGGCCCGGGTAGCCGCGCAGCGCGCAGGTCTTGCCAGTGGTGTTCTTGAACCGCAGGTACGTGCCCTCGTGGTTCATGCCGTGCTGCGCACCACCGGTGCCGTTGTCGTCCAGGGTGATCTGCAGACCCGAGACGGCACAGGTCGGGGTGGCCGGCGCGGCGGCCGCCCCGGCGGCTTGGGCGGTGCCCGCCGCTATGCCCCCGGCGAGCAGGGCCGCGGCGGCGGCAGCGGTTGCGGCGGTCGTCATGCGGCGCATGATCCGGCTCCTTCCAAGGCCCGGCGTCGGTCTACCGGAGCCTTCGATTTCGGTTTCGCCACACTACATATTTATGCAGCGTACATCGAACACGGATTCCTCTAACGGGCATACTTCGCAAGGCACTTGAGGCATCAACCACCACCTTTCACCCCTTCTGTCGCCTACGCGAGTGGCCCTGACGGGCCGTCATAAGCACGTCGCGAATCAGACAGAGGCGAGGGGGACGGGGCTGGAGGCGGGCCGCCCGGCGGGCCGCGGGCGCCGCACGGGTACCGTGTACGTCCGTCTGTCCATCGCCACCTCCGGAAGGGTTGCGGCACGAGCGTGAAATGCGGTAGATCGACCCTCGCCGCGAACCGCGAACCGCGAACCGCGAACCGCGAACCGCGAACCGCGAACCGCGAACCGCGAACCGCGAACCGCGAACCGCGAACCGCGAACCGCGAACCGCGG
>NZ_JBFAIV010000010.1:154681-230817 GCF_040654875.1 Streptomyces sp. NPDC050610
GGTAGCCGGGAAGGGGGGCCGTGAGCGGTAACCCGCCCCCGCTCCGTACGCCCGTGGGCCCCGACGCCCACCGCTGGCGCACGTTCCCCGGCCGCAAGACCGTCGTAGCCGCCGCCCGCACCGTCACCTCGACCGTACGCGTCCTCGAAACCCTCCCGGACCTCCTGCGCGGCGACGACCGGCTGACCGTCGTCTTCGCGTACGACCCCACCTCCGCCTTCGGCGACGGGGTCCTCGACCTGCTCCACGACGCCGGGTGCCGCGTCATGCCCTGGAGCCAGCTGGCCGACATCGAACCCGACCTCATCGTCTCCGCCAGCGAGAACATCGACGTCCCGGCGGGCGACTGCCCCGTGCTCGTACTCCCGCACGGCGTCGGCTTCCAGAAACTGGTGCCGGACTCCCGCTCCGCGCGCAGCCGCCTCTCCGGCATGGTGCCGGACGCGCTGCTGGAGGCGGGCCGGGCGTGGCTGGCCGTCTCCCATCCGGAGCAGGAGGAGCAGCTGGCCGCCGCGCACCCCAAGACCGCCGGGCGCACCCTGCTCGTCGGCGACCCCTGCTTCGACCAGTTGCTGCGCGGCCTGCCGCGGCGGAGCGAGCACCGGCGCGCGCTCGGCGTCACGGGCGGCCGGCGGCTGGCCGTGCTCAGCTCCACCTGGGGCCCCACATCGCTGCTCGGCCGCGACCCGGACCTCGTACGCGGACTGCTGGCGGCGCTGCCGTACGACGAGTACCGGCTGGCGGCCATCACCCACCCCAACGTGCGCTCGGCGCACGGCGATTGGGAAACCCACCGGATTCTGGCCCCGGCCGTGGACGCCGGTCTGCTGCTGATGTCGCCGGTGCACGACTGGCGGCCCGCGCTCACCGCCGCCGACGTCGTCATAGGGGACCACGGCTCGGTGACCCTGTACGGGGCCGCGCTCGGCAAGCCCGTACTGCTCGCCGCCTTCGGCAGCGACGCGGTGCCGGAGACGGCCGCCGCCGGACTCGGCCGCGCCGCGCCGCGGCTCGACCCGCACGGCGACCTGTACGAGCAGGTCGAGGAGGCCGTACGGACCCACGCCCCGGACCGCTACGCGGACATCGCGCGGCGGGCGTTCGCGGACCCGGGCCAGGCGGTCGCGCGGCTGCGCACCGCCGTGTACGAGCTCCTGAAGCTGCCCGAACCGCGCTCCGCGCCGCCCCTGACCGCGCTCCCCGCGCCGGCCGCCTCGCCCGCCGCCGACGTGACGTCGTGGCGCGTGGTCACCAGCGCCGCCACCGCCGCCGAGTCGGGACAGTGGTCGGTCACGGTCCGCCGCCGCCCCGCGGCAGCGGTCGAAGACCCCACGGCCGACGAGGAAACGGCGGAGGGCGTCTACGCGCACCTCGCGAGCGATGTGGGGGCAGAGCGGGACCAGCGGCTGGCGGAGAGCGCGTCAGTGCTGGTCAACCGCGCCCCCGCGCGGTCCGCCGTCGCCGCCCTGCGCTGGATCGACGAGACGCTGGCCGGGTTCACCGGCGGCTTCCTCGCCCTCGCGGCGCTGGACGGCGGGGGCGCGCTGGCGGGGCTGCGCGACGGGCGGAGGGTGGAGGCGACGGCCACCGGCTCGGACACCGACCCCGGCCTGTGCGCCGCCGTGATCTACACCTGCCTGCGCGCGGGCATCCCGCTGGACGGCACGGTCGTGACCCTGCGCGTAGGGGCGGTGCGCGAGGAGGACGTGGCCCTGCGCCTCCGCCCGATCGCTCAGCTCCCCTGACCCTCCAGCCCCTCCAGCCCCTCCAGCCGCGCCCACAGCGCCTCCGCCGCCGGGCTGCCGCCCGCCGAGTAGATCTCGAAGGCCCTGGTCAGGTGTGCCCGTACGGCCGCCCGCCCGCCGCCCGTACGCTCCTCGACGTCCGCCAGCAGCACCAGCGCCTGCGCCTCGTAGTGGGTCGCGTCCCCCTCGCGCAGCACCCGCGCCGCCTCGGTCAGCGCCCGTACCGCCGCCGCGGTCTCGCCCGCGTGGTCGTGGGCCGCGCCCATAGCGGCGAGTGCCCGGGCGGCCATGCGGCTGTCGCCGCGCTCCGCCAGCCGCTCGTACGCGTCGCGCAGGGTGTCCAGCGCGCCGCGGTGATCGCCGCCCGCGTCCCGCGCGCATCCCAGGAAGTAGGCGGCGATGGCGGCGCCGCGCCCCTCCCCCGCCTCGGTGTTGAGGTCGAGGGAGAGCTGGTACGCGGCCATGGCGCGGGCCGGGTCGAACCGGTCCCAGTACCGGCCGGAGAACTCCTGCACGGACGCCCGCAGCACCGTGTGCCCGGAGACGTCGGCGCACGCGACGGCCGCCTCCAGTTCCGTACGCGCCCGGTCGTACGCGCCGAGGTCCATCAGCGGCCGGGACAACAGGCTGCGCAGCCGCGCCTCGGCGGCGGGCGCCACGGACTCGGTGGCCGCGGCCGCGCCGATCTCCAGGGTCTCCTTCCAGTCCGCCAGGTGCCTGTGGTGCAGGAAGAGGACGGTGAAGGCTTCCGCCAGCTGCCATACGGGCGTGTGCAGCCCGTACCGGGCGGCTTCGCGCAGCACGGCGAGGATGTTGGCGCGCTCGGCCTCCAGCCAGGCCAGCGGCGGCGGGCCGGCGGCCAGGTCCGTGTCCGCATCCGCATCCGCGTCCGCGTCCGCGAAAGGGTCGGGAGCGCCGCTCAGGAAGCCGTCGAGATCGGCGACGCGCAGCCGGTCGGCGCGGATGGCGCGGTCGGCGAGCGCGGTGAGGGCGAGGTAATGCGTGACCACCCGTTCCGTCAGGGCGCGCCGCCCGGCCTCCGGCTCCTCTTCGGCGGCGCGCTCGCGGGCGTGCAGCCGTACGAGGTCGTGCTGGCGGTAGCGGCCCTCGGGGGTGACGTCGAGCAGGCTCGCCGCGACCAGATCGTCCAGCAGGGGTTCGGCGTCCGCCGGGCCGAGGTCCGCGGCGACGGCGGCCGTGCCGTGGTCGAAGGTGCGGGCGGGCAGCCAGCCCAGCAGCCGGTACAGGCGGGCGGCGGCCGGCTCCAGCTCCCGGTAGGCGGGGCCGAGCACCGCGGACACCGAGTGCTCCCCTCGCTGCTCTCCTCGTCCCTCTCCCCGCTTCTCTCCTCGTAAAGCCATTCCGGTCAGCCTCCGCGTCTCGTCGGCGAGTTCGTCCGCCAGCCTGGTCATGGTCAGCCGGGGCGAGGCCACCAGCCGCGCCGCGACGACGCGCAGCGCGACCGGCAGCCCGCCGCACAGCTCGACCAGCCGCTCGGCGGCCGCGGGCTCCGCCGCCACGGCGTCCTCGCCGCACCGCGCGGCGAGCAGCCGCATGCCGCCCTCGTGGTCGAGCGGGTCGAGCGGCATCAACCGGGCTCCGTCGAGGGTGAGTTCGCCGAGCCGGGCGTTGCTCGTGACGAGCAACGCGCTGCCCGGCCCCTTCGGCACGAGGGGTCTGACCTGCGCGGGGTGGTTCACGTCGTCGAGGACGACGAGCACGCGGCGGCCGGCGGAGTGCGTCCGGAACAGCGCGGTCCGCTCGGCGAGCGAGTCCGGCATGAACGCGTTGTCGACCCCGAGGGCCCGAAGGCCCTGCGCGACCGCCTCGGAGACGTCGGCGCCCTCGCCGTCGCGCAGGGCCGAGAAGTCGATGTAGATCTGCCCGTCCGGGAACAGGTCGCGGGAGAGCTGCGCCCACCGGCAGGCGGTGGCCGTCTTCCCGACGCCCGGCAGGCCGGTGAGGAGGCCCAGGCCGATCCCCGCGCCCCCTGCGCCGCTGCCGCTCAGCCACCCGTCGAGGGCGGTCAGCTCCCGCGTCCGGTTGACGAACCGGGCGGTCAGCGGCGGCACTTGATCCGGTTTCGGCCGGCTCTCGGGCCCGGGCGGCTGAACAATGGTGTAGGCGATCCCGCCGTGGATCTGCCCGGCCTGCACGCTCGGCCCGTACACGTTCCCGGACAGCTCGTTGGTGACGTGCTGCGCCGCGGCGCGCCCGTCGGAGACGTCGCTCACCGCGGCCCCTGCGCGTCCGGCCCGGGCTGCACGGCCCCCGGCATGTGGAAGGTCATGCCGCCGGAGACGTCCCGCACCTGGACGATGGGGCCGTGCTGCACGCCGCCGCTGACGGTGTTGGCCACCGAGCCGCCGCCCCGCCCGTCCGCCGCCGCCGGGTCCAGCTCGGCCAGCAGGGCTCGCAGCTCGTCGGCCGCGGCCGGGTCCGTACGGAGCACGTACCGCAGCCGCTGCCGCCAGTCGGCCTCGATGTCGGCGGCGGTGCGCTCGTCCGACCCGTCGCGGGCGGCCGTCAGTTCCTCGCAGGAGAGCTCCAGTTCGCCGTCGGCCGCGCTCTCGTCCCCGTCGCGGGCGAAGAACCGCGCCAGCCGCTGTTTCGCCTGCGTCCACGCGTCGGACGCCATGAGCCCGACCACGGTGGTCGCCCCCGACGCCGCCAGCGCCGCCAACTCAGCTTCCACGGTGCCCCCTCTGTTCTGTGCCCGCACGGCCGTCATGACGTTCATGAAGCCGCCGGTGCCACCGTAGAGAGCGCGGAAGGGCTTGGGTAGCCCGGCCCCGGCCCGCGGGCGTCCGGCCTGACCCGAACGGCGTACGCGGTGGTACACACAGGCGTGGCGGTACGCACACGCGTGCCCCGCACGCGGGGAACGCGTGCGGGGCACCCCCGGTCGGGCCGCCGTTCGGTCAGGCGACGACCTGCCCGTCATGCAGCTTGGCGATGGCGTCGGCGTCGTAGCCGAGATCCGCGAGGACCTCGTCGGTGTGCTCGCCGAGCAGCGGCGAACCGGCGATGTCCGGCGTGAAGTCGGAGAACTTGATCGGGCTGCCCACGGTCAGGTACGTGCCGCGGTCCTTCTGCTCGACCTCGACGACCGAGCCGCTCTTGCGCAGCGCCGGGTCGACGGCGATCTCCTTCATGCTGAGCACGGGCGCGCAGGGCACCTCGAAGGTGCGCAGGATGTCGACGGCCTCGTACTTCGTCTTGTCGGCGAGCCACTTCTCGATGTCGGCGAAGATGTCGAAGATGTGCGGCTGCCGCGCGAGGGCGGTGGCGTACTCCGGGTCGTCGATCCACTCGGGCTTGCCGATGGCCTCGCAGGTGCGCGCCCAGTTCTGCTCCTGGACGGTGAAGTAGATGTACGCGTTGGGGTCGGTCTCCCAGCCCTTGCACTTGAGGACCCAGCCGGGCTGGCCGCCGCCGCCCGCGTTGCCGCCGCGCGGCACGGCGTCGCCGAACTCGCCGTTCGGGTACTGCGGGTACTCCTCCAGGTAGCCGAGCCGCTCCAGCCGCTGCTGGTCGCGGAGCTTGACGCGGGAGAGGTTGAGCACGGCGTCCTGCATGGACACCGACACCTTCTGGCCCACCCCGGTCGCGTTGCGCTGGATGACCGCGGTGAGCAGGCCGATCATCAGGTGCATGCCGCTGTTGCTGTCGCCGAGGGCCGCGCCGCTGATGGTCGGCGGGCCGTCCCAGAACCCGGTGGTGGACGCGGCGCCGCCGGCGGCCTGCGCGACGTTCTCGTAGACCTTGAGGTCGGACCAGGGCGAGTCCTCGTTGAAGCCCTTGACCGAACCGAGGATCAGCCGGGGGTTGAGCTCGTGGATGTGGTCCCAGCCGAGGCCCATGCGGTCCATGGCGCCCGGCGCGAAGTTCTCCACGAGGATGTCGGCCCCGCGGATCAGCTTCTCCATGACCTCCTTGCCCTCGGGGGCCTTGGTGTTGATGGCCAGCGAGCGCTTGTTGCTGTTCAGCATGGTGAAGTAGAGGGCGTCCACGTCGGGGATGTCCCGCAGCTGACGGCGGGTCACATCGCCGCCGTTGGTGCGCTCGACCTTGATGACGTCGGCGCCGAACCAGGCGAGCAGCTGGGTGCACGCGGGGCCGGCCTGGACCCCGGTGAAGTCGATCACCTTGATTCCTGCGAGCGGCTTCTCACTCATGGCGGCTTCCTTCTCGTGAGTGTTCTCGGTGTGCGGGTGGGATGTGCGGGGGCGTGCGTATAGGGGCAGAGGTACGGCTCCGGCCCCGGCGCTCACTTCTTCGCCGGCGCGATGTTGCCGACGGTGATGCCCTTCGGGTTGAGGTGCGAGATGTGCCCGCTCTCGGTCCCGGCCGAGGGGTCGATCGCGCAGTCGATGAGGGCGGGGCCGCCTGAGGCCAGCGCCTCGGTGAGGGCGGCGGTGACCTCGGCGGGCGTGGTCGCGCGGTAGCCCTTGCCGCCGAACGCCTCGATCATCGTGTCGTGGCGCGCCTGGAGCATCAGGGTCGTCGGCGACGGGTCGGTCTCCAGCGGGTTGACGTCGTCGCCCCGGTAGACGCCGCCGTTGTTGAGGATGATCGTGACGACGGGCAGCTTGTAGCGGCAGATCGTCTCCAGCTCCATGCCGCTGAACCCGAAGGCGCTGTCGCCCTCCACGGCCACGACCGGCGCTCCGCTCTCGACGGCCGCGGCGATGGCGTAGCCCATGCCGATGCCCATGACGCCCCAGGTGCCGCTGTCGAGGCGGTGCCGCGGCACCTGCATGTCGATCACATTGCGGGCGATGTCCAGCGCGTTGGCGCCCTCGTTGACGATGTACGTCTCGGGGCGCTCGTGCACCACGTCGCGTACGGCCTTCAGGGCGCCCATGAACTGCATGGGGTGCGGGTCGGCCGCCAGCCGGTCCGCCATCTTGGCGACGTTCTTCGCCGAGCGCGCGGCCAGTTCCTCCCGCCAGGCGGCGGGCGCCGTGATCTCACCGGGCTTGGTCCGCTCGGCGAGCGCTTCGAAGACCGACCCGATGTCCCCGACGAGCGGGGCGGCGATGGGCTGGTTGCTGTCCATCTCCTTCGGCTCGATGTCCACCTGGATGAACTTCGCGTCGGGGTTCCACTGCGGCGCCTCGCCGTGGCCCAGCAGCCAGTTGAGCCGCGCGCCCACCAGCATCACGACGTCGGCCTTCTTCAGCGCCAGCGAACGGGCGGTGGCCGCGGACTGCGGGTGGCCGTCGGGCAGCAGCCCCTTGGCCATCGACATCGGCACGTACGGGATGCCGGTGGACTCGATGAACTCGCGGATACGGTCGTCCGCCTGCGCGTACGCGGCCCCCTTGCCGAGCATCACCAGCGGCCGCTCGGCGCCCGCCAGGAGCTCGATCGCCCGGTCCACCGCGTCGGGCGCGGGCAGTTGGCGCGGCGCGGGGTCGACGAGGCGGCTCAGCGTGGCCGCGCCCGTCCGCGCGTCGAGGACCGAGCCGAGCACGGCGGCCGGGATGTCGAGGTAGACGCCGCCGGGGCGGCCGGAGATCGCGGTGCGCAGCGCGCGGGCGATGCCGCGGCCGATGTCCTCGACGCGGCTCACCCGGTACGCGGCCTTGCAGAACGGCTGGGCGGCGGCGAGCTGGTCCATCTCCTCGTAGTCGCCCTGCTTGAGGTCGACGAGGTGGCGCTCGCTGGAGCCGGAGATCTGCACCATCGGGAAGCAGTTCGTGGTGGCGTTGGCCAGCGCGACCAGCCCGTTGAGGAAGCCCGGCGCGGAGACCGTGAGGGCCACGCCCGGCTTCTTGGTGAGGTACCCGGCGGCGGCCGCCGCGTGCCCGGCGTTGCTCTCGTGCCGGAAGCCGATGTAGCGGATGCCCTGCGCCTGCGCGAGGCGGGCCAGATCGGTGATCGGGATGCCGACCACCCCGTAGATGGTGTCGATGTCGTTGAGCTTGAGCGCGTCGACGACCAGGTGGTAGCCGTCGGTGAGCTCGGGCTGTGCATCGGTGTCGGCAGCGGCGCCGGCTTCGGCGGCAGCGGCGGTCTCCGGTGCGGTGGGGGCGGTCATGGTCCGAGGACCTCCTTGGGCGGTCTGGCCTTTTCGGCTTCGTCTTCCACCATCCGCAGCGGGTGCGGCCGCGTCCAAGATTCATCGGCGACCAGCCGATAACCGGCGTTTATCGAGCCCTGGTCAGGGCGGGTGACGCGGCCTCTCAGGGCCGTTGATAGAAGCTCGCTATCGGTCGTTCACCAGCGCGTATTGGACGGCCACGCCGCGCCCGCGCAGGCTCGCTTAGGAGAGCTTCCGAAGATCCGAGAGCACCGTTCGGCGGGCCGGCCCCGGCCGCCGAAGAACCGCTTCCACGACTTTCGAGGTTCCGCTCCCACAACCGGGCCGCCCCCGAGGCCGCCCCGGTTCCACGACCCGACGACAGGAGGAGGCGGTGGTCATGGCCGTACCGACCGCGGCGCCCGCGCCCGACACGAACCGCTACCGGCCCCCGGCGCTCACGGGCCTCGACGACCTCCTCGACCGGCCGGCGCGCGAGGACCCCGGCGCGCCGGCGCTCGTCGTGGGCGGCGAGCGGCTGCCCCTGTCGTACGGGGCCCTGGCCGCGTCGGCCGACGACGTGGCGGCGCGGCTGACCGCCGCGGGGCTGCGCCGCGGTGACGTGGTCGCCCTCGTCTGCGCCAACACCGCCGAGTTCGCGGTGGGGCTGCTGGGCACGGCGCGGGCCGGGCTGGTGGTCGCCCCGATGGACCCGGCGCTGCCCGGCCCGCAGCTCTCCGCCCGGCTCGACGCGCTGGGGGCGCGGACGGTCCTGCTCGGCCCGCCCGCGACCGGCGCCGCGCCCGTCGCCCGGGTCGACACGCCCGTCTGGCCGCTGCGCGTGACCGTCTCCGCCACGGGTACGGCGACGGCCGCCCTCGACACCACCGCTCCCCCGGCCCCCGCGGGCACGGGCGCGTCGCGCGAGCTGACGGCCGACGACGCCCTCGTCCTGTTCACGGCGGGGACCACGGACCGGGCCAAGATGGTGCCACTGTCCCGCGCCAACGTGGCCGCTTCCATACGGGGCATCTGCGCCACGTACGAACTGGGGCCGGCCGACGCGACGGTCGCCGTGATGCCGTTCTTCCACGGCCACGGGCTGTTCGCGGCGCTCCTGTCCTCCCTGGCCGGCGGCGGCCGGGTGCTGCTGCCGGAACGGGGTCGGTTCTCGGCCCGTACGTTCTGGAGCGACGTGCGATCGGTGTCCGCCACGTGGTTCACCGCCGTCCCGACCATCCACGAGATCCTGCTGGACCGGGCGGCGACCGAATACCCGGGCCCGGAGCTCGCGCCGCTGAGGTTCGTACGCAGTTGCAGCGCCCCGCTGAACACGGCCACGCAGCGGGCGCTGGAACGCACCCTCGGCGCGCCGCTGCTCTCCGCGTACGGAATGACCGAGTCCGCGCACCAGGCGGCCAGCGAACCGCTGCCGCGGCGCGGCACCTTGAAGCACGGTTCCGTCGGCCGGCCGACCGGGGTCGCCCTCCGCGTCCTCGACCGCGACGGGCAGCCGTGCCCGGCGGGCGTCCAGGGCGAGGTCCAGGTGCAGGGCCCGACCGTGGCCCGCGGCTACCTCGCCGATCCGGCCGAGACGTCGCACGCTTTCGCCGACGGATGGCTGCGCACCGGCGACCTGGGCTCGCTGGACGAGGACGGATACCTGTTCCTCACCGGACGCATCAAGAACCTCATCAACCGCGGCGGCGAGAAGATCTCGCCCGAGCACGTCGAGGACATCCTGGCCGGCTGCCCCGGCGTCGCCGAGGCGGCCGTGTTCGCCGTGCCCGACGCGCATTACGGGCAGCGGGTCGGCGCCGCCGTGGTCGTACGCGGGGGCCCGCGCGGCGGCGAGAGCGCCGGCGCCGAGCAGATCCTGCGGTACTGCCGGGACCGGCTGTCCGCCTTCGAGGTGCCGGAGCGGCTGAAGATCGTCCCGGAGCTGCCGCACACGGCCAAGGGCGGCCTGGACCGTTCGGCGGTGGAGGCCCGGTACGCGGGCTGAGCCCGATCCCCGCGCGCTGGAGCCGGTACGCGCACTGAGGGGAGGGATCGCCGGAGTCTTCAAGCGATCCCTCCCCGTCACCTGCCCCGGTGCTCCGAAGGCAGCGGCTGCTCGAAGACCTCGTCCAGGGACAGGCCCGTAGCGGCGTTCATGAACGCCCGGGCGACCACCGAACCGGGGGTCGCGGCGTGTATCGCGACGGAGACCTGCGCGCTGGCGTCCGGGTCGACCAGACGTACGGCCCGCGTCCGGCCGCTCACCGGCATCGCGCGCATCCAGGTGTGCGGCACGATGCTCGCCCACTCGCCGACGCCGACGGTCGCGTAGAGGGAGGCGACCGAGTCCGTCTCCAGCTGCGGGGTCACCACGACCCCGTTGTCCGCGAACACCCCGTCGATGAGCTGACGGACCCTCATATCCGGGGTGAGCAGGGCGAGCGGCAACTGCGCCGCCTCCGCCCAGGTCATGGAGTGGGTCTGGGGCGTCAGCTGCTCCTCGGAGGCCAGCAGCACATACCGCTCCTGGTAGAGCGGCAGCACCTGAAGGCCCTCCCGGTCCTCGGGCCCGAAGTGCGCGATGGCGGCGTCCAGCTCGAACTCGCGCAGCTGCCGGTGCAGCTCCTTCGCCGACAGCCGCGAACTGACCTGCACCTTGGCCAGCGGGTGCGCCGCCCGGAACGCGGCCACGGGGAGCGCCAGGGTCGTGGACGCCGTGGGGTCCGTACCCAGCCGCAGCGTCCCGGTGATACCCGACTGCACGGCGGCCACCTCGGCCTTGAACGCGTCCTGCTCGGCGAGAATCCGCTTCGCCCACACGACGAGCCGCTCGCCCTCGGGGGTGAGCCCCTCGTAGTTGTGCCCCCGGTTGATCAGGGTCACGTTCAGCTCGCGCTCCAGCTTCGCGATGGCCGCCGACAGCGCGGGCTGCGAGACGAAACAGGCTTCGGCCGCACGGGCGAAATGCCGCTCCTTGGCCACCGCCACGAAATACTCCAGCTGCCGGAACAGCATCAGCGGCTCCTCCCTCATCGGCTTCATCGGCCTCGTCGGCTTCATCGGCTTGATCGACCTCGTCGGCTTGATCGACCTCATCGGCTTGATCGACCTCATCGGCTTCACCGGCCGTAAAGCATCGTCGCCGAATTATCCCCGGGGGACGGCGCCGGCGCCCGCCGCGGGTCCGGGGCGGGCCATCCCGCGCATCCACCACGCCACGGCCCGCCACGCCCTGTCACGACCCGCAGGTCGGCGGGTTTCCGATGACAGCTGTTCTCGGGGAGCTCACCTCCGGGGTGAACCAGAAACGACCGAAACGCCAAATACGCCTAGCGGCAGGGCCCGCCGTCGCCGCCGTCCGCGTCGAGGAGGCGGGAGAAGATCCGGGAGAGCTGATCGAGTTCGTCGCCGGACAGGGTGCCGACGGCCGGGGGCGGGCGCAGCAGGATGGCGTCGATGGTCGCGATGGCCTGGTGCCCGGCGGGCGTGAGCGTGACCAGCTTGCGCCGCCGGTCGCCGGGGTGCGGACGGCGTTCGACCAGGTCGTGGGCTTCCAGCTTGTCGACGATGAGGGTCGTGTACGGGGCGTCGAGCCCGTTCGCCTCCGCGAGCTGGCTGAGCGTCACCGGCCCGTTCCGGAGCTGAAGGAGGATCTTGCCCCGGCCGCCGCCGAGGCGGAACCCGAGCGCCTTGGCGAGCTCGCCCCGCCGGCTGTGGGCCTCGACGAACCGCTGCATGAGCGCCCACGCCTGCTGAACGGGGTCAGCCGCCCGCCCCGCCGGCCCTGAAGAGCCCGGCGCTCCCGAAGATCCCTGCACTTCCGAAGATCCCGGCGCTCCCGAAGAATCCGGCGACCCCGGGGAACCCCCCGATCCCGAAGAACCCTCCGCCCCCGAAGGACCCCCAGTCCCCCCAGGCCCCGAAGATCCCGGCAACCCCACCGATCCCGCTGACCCCGACGAGGTGGCTGCCATCGGTCGTCTCTCCCGTGTCCCTCGGTACCTCGGCGGCCCAAGGCGCCATGTCAGGTGCACGGCGCTCGACGCGCCGCACTCACCACGCTACCGCCCGGCCGAGAAAGTCGACGTAGTGCAGCCCGGGTTCGCCCCGCAGCCCGTCGAGCGTCCTGACCACGTTCGGAATGCTCTCGTCGATGCCGTACCGGGCGTCCGGGCCGCCCATGTCCGTACGCACCCAGCCCGGCGCCATGAGGACCAGGGTCCGGCGGTCCTCGCCGTGCCGGGCCGCATAGCTGCGCATGAACGTGTTGAGCGCGGCCTTGCTGCCCCGGTACACCTCGTGACCGCCGCGCTCGTTGTCGGCCACGCTGCCCTGCCCCGAGGACATCACCGCGATCGTGCCCCCGGGCTCGGCCACCCGGTCCTGCAACGCCTCGACGACGCGCAGCGGACTCAGCGCGTTGGTGACCATGACCCGGTTGAACTCCTCGGTGGACGTCTCCGCCACCGTGCCCTCGGGCTGATTGGTGACGCCGGCGTTCACGAAGAGCAGATCGAACATCCGGCCCGCCAGGCGCGTGTCCAACGCCGCGACCTGCGCGGGTTCGGTGATGTCGACGGTCTCGATCTCGATCCGCCCGGCCTTTTCGTCGGCGAGGTCGTGCAGAGCGGTACGGGCGGAACCGCGCACGGTGGCCACGACATGCCATCCACGGCGGACCCACTCACGAGCCAGCGCGAGCCCGAGCCCACGAGAGGCGCCGATCAGAAGCACTTCCCCACAATTACTTGTACTCATAACAACGATTGTGTGGCGTACAACTAATTCCGTCAAGGCACGCCCGGCGCCCCGCTACTGGGCGCTCGCGGCAGGCCGGACCACGATCTCGTTGACGTCGACCCCGGCAGGCTGGGACAGGGCGTAGGCGATGGCGTCCGCGACGGCGGAAGCGGGCAGCGCCACGGCCCGGTAGGTCTTCATGGCCTCCCTGGCGGCAGGGTCGGAGATGCTGTCGGCCAGCTCCGACTCCGTCACCCCCGGGGAGACGAGGGTGACCCGGACATCGCCCGCGGACTCCTGGCGAAGCCCTTCGGAGATCGCGCGGACAGCGGACTTGGTGGCGCAGTAGACGGCCGCCGTAGGGGTGACCTCGTACGCGCCGACGGAGGCGACGTTCACGATGTGCCCGCCGCCTTGAGCCCGCATAACGGGCAGGGCGGCGGCGATACCGTGCAGAATCCCCCGCACGTTCACGTCGATCATCCGGTCCCACTCGTCGACCCTCAGCTCCGCGAGCGGCGAGAGCGGCATCACTCCCGCGTTGCCGACCAGCGCGTCCACGCGGCCGTACCGCTCGCGGGCGGCGGACACGAAGGACCGGACGTCGTCGGCGTCCGTGACATCGAGCCGCTGGAACGCCGCGGCACCGCCCGCGCCGGCGATCTCCTCGGCCAGCGCCGCGAGACGATCGGTGCGCCGCGCGCCGAGGAACAGGCGGTGGCCGTCGGCGGCGAGCCGACGCGCGGTCGCCTCGCCGATCCCGCTGCTCGCCCCGGTGACCAGTACGACCTTGGCTGCGTCTGTCATGCCCGCTCTTCCTCCCGGTGAGGCACGAAGTGCCCGTGGCGGATCGCTCCGATCCGCCACCGAGTCTGGGCCGACCGCACCCGGCCGACCAGGGCGTATGCCGCCTGGGTACGAGGCACCCGGGCAGCGCGCGCGTCCCCGTGCTCCGGCCACGGCCGCATGACCGACGACCGCCGGAGAGAGCCCCCGCACACACGGAGCAGTTCCGCTGCCGCGGAACCCGCACACACGGAGCGGCTCCGCGACCGCGGCCCCCGACGGCGCGATGCCGCGGAAAGGGCCGGACCCGTCGGAATGACGTGACGGGCCCGGCCCCTCAGAGCGAGCGGTGCCGGGTCAGACCCGGTCGGCCGCGATCAGGAGGTACTGGAAGGAGCCGTCCCGGTAGGAGTTGATGAACGCCTCCTCGATGCCGGTGACCAGGGAGGACGTGGCGCGCAGCTCCCAGTAGGGCAGCGTCGCGGCCGTCAGGTCGACGACGGTCTGCGGTACGAGACGGTTGTCGGCCATGGCGCGCATGTACTCGCGGCGGGAGTGGATGTTGCACTCGAAGTGCGCGTTGATCTGGGAGACCCACTTCGAGGGCTGGCCGTAGCGCGGGTTCCAGCAGCCCGTGATGGTCACGTAGCGCCCGCCGACCTCCAGGATGCGGGAGTGCTCGGCGAAGAGGTCGTGCAGATCGACGTACATGGTCGACTCGTTGTTCCACGAGCCGCTGACCTGCCCGGTGCCGAAGGGCATGTCGAGCATGTTGCACACGCGCGCCTGCACATGGCTGTCGACGCGGAGTTCGCGGGCGCGCCGGTTGGCGAAGTCGGCCTGCTTGGCCGACAGGGTGACGCCCTCGACGTGGCAGCCGAACCGCTGGTGGGCCATCACCATCGAACCGCCCCGGCCGCAGCCGGCGTCGACGAGCGTGGCCCCGCTCCCGATGGAGCCGAGGTGGTCCATGAGGACTTCGGCCTGCGCCGACTCCAGCCGGTGGAGCTCGGCGATCAGCTTCTTCTCGTACGCGCTGTCGGCGGCGTCCCCGAGGGCGGCGCGGTCGATGTCGCCGATGCCGTAGTGGTGGTGGTACAGCCCGTCGACGTCGCCGAGGCGCAGGTTCACGGGCCTGGCCTCCTGGTCCCAGTAGCGGGCGATGTCGCCCTGGTAGGGCGACGCCGGGGAGGGGACGAATGCGGTGGTGCCCTGGGCGGTGGTGTGCTCGATGCTGGTCACGCGTGTATCCATTCCTTACCAGAAGTCGGGCAGGCTGTAGCGATAGGTGTTGGACCGGTGCCAGTAGTGGTTGCCGTCGACCCAGACGGCCACGCCCCGCAGGAACCGCAGCACGGTCGATACGGGACAGGCGGCGGCCAGGCCGGCGGCCTCGGCTTCGAAGGCGCGCATGAGGTCGTTGTGGACCTCGACCGCCTTCAGATAGGCGTCCCGGTCGGAGAGGTTCTCGCGCTGTGCGATCACCACGGGCAGGTTGAGGTGCGTGCCCGGACTCTTGAGCTCCTTGGTGTACGAGTACAGGTCGTTGACGATCGTGGTCGCGTTCCCGGCGAGCGCGATGACCCGCTGCATGGCCGGCTGGGCGTGCAGGTCCGCCGGGAGCTCGTAGCCGCCGACGGTGTCGGTGATCGTGGGGCAGGGGCGGAAGTTGTTGAACTGACGCATCGCCAGGTACTCCCACACCTCGGGCATGTGCCCCGTCTGACCCCAGGCGGCCTCCGCCAGGTACCCCATGTGCAGCCGGGCCATGTCGTGCCGGTACCGGTCGGCCTGCGAGGGGCTGGACTGCCGGAGGAAGTAGTCCATGGCGGAGCGGTAGGCGCGCCGGGGGGCGTCCGACTGGAGCGACTCCTCCCACGCCTGCCCGTACTCCGCCGTCGTGTGCAGCGGGTCGAGCGCCGTGTGGGCCAGCAGCAGGCGGCTGCCGAGACCGACGGGCGAGCCGCCGTGGTCCTCGCAGTAGCAGTCGTCGACCGCGTTCTCGGCGACCATCAGCCGGGTGGCGATCATCAGGTGGTCGACGGTGGGGGCGTCCGGATGGCAGGCGACCATGTACCGGCCGACGGAGAAGCCGTCGAACTGGTCCTGCCACTCCGGGGGCACCGCCTGGACCTCGTCCACGGCCCACGCCCTGATCCTGCGGCTGACCTCCTCGACCCGCACCGGATCGGGCTCCGGCACCGGGTGGTGGTAGAGCCCCGGGACCGGATCACCCGCCGCCGGCGCGCCCTCCGGCCGCGCACTCTCCGGGCGCGCGCCGGCTGCCAACGGCTCTTCGCTCCGGACCAGTCGGGCCAGGCGCAGCCCTGCCGTGCCCAGACCGCTGGGGCCGCCCAGCAGCCGCTCCACGGTGGGCCGCGACGGACTCGCCCCGGCAGCGCTCTCCCTCACGGACTGAACCGGCGCCCCTCCCCCCGAACCGCCGGCGGGCACGGGAGCGCCCTTGCGGAGAGGTCCGACGGGCGGTCCTGGCAAGGAGGGCCGGGAGGTCAGGGCGGCCCGAGCGGCGCCCGCGGCCGGGACACCGGCCTCGCCGCCGCCGGTATGGGATTGGGAACGGACGCCGAGCCCGGCCGCGGTGGCAGGCGGCCTCGGCGGAGGAAGGGAAACCCCAGGAACGGGCATCCATGGCTCCTTGATGAGGTGGATGGGCGACCCCGGCCCCGGGCATGCTGGCCCGGCCCGGGCTCGGGTTCGTCGTCGGCCGTCGTACGGGCCCGCTAGTCGCCCCGGCGGGCGGTCTGGACGTTCTCCAGCACGCCGAGTGCGTCGGGCACGAGAATGGCGGCGGAGTAGTAGGCGCTGACCAAGTACGAGATGATCGCCTGCTCGCTGATGCCCATGAAGCGCACCGAGAGGCCCGGCTCGTACTCCTCCGGCAGCCCCGTCTGGTGCAGTCCGACGACGCCTTGGTCGTCCTCGCCGGTACGCATGGCCAGGATCGAGCTGGTCCCCTCCTCGCTGACGGGGATCTTGTTGCACGGCAGGATCGGGACCCCGCGCCAGGCCGGGACCTGCTGCCCACCGAGGTCGACATGGGCCGGGTAGAGCCCGCGGGCGTTGAACTCGCGCCCGATCGCGGCGATCGCCTTGGGGTGGGCGAGGAAGACCTTGGTACCGCGGCGGCGGCTGAGCAGTTCGTCGAGGTCGTCGGGGGTGGGCGGGCCGGAGTGCGGCTGAATCCGCTGCTTGAAGTCGGCGTTGTGGAGCAGCCCGAACTCCCGGTTGTTGATCATCTCGTGCTCCTGGCGCTCGCGCAGCGCCTCGATGGTGAGCCTGAGCTGTTCCTCGGTCTGGTTCATCGGGTCGTTGTAGAGATCGGCGACCCGCGTGTGGACCCGGAGAACCGTTTGCGCCACGGAGAGTTCGTACTCGCGCGGCTTGAGCTCGTAGTCGACGAAGGTGCTCGGCAGCGCCACCTCCCCGGCGTGGCCGGCCGACATCGCGATATCGGCCTCGCCGTGACGATTCTGCGGCTGCCCGGCAAGCGCGCGGAACCGCTCGATGTGCGCCTGTAGGCCCGGCGCCCCGGCCAGCACGGCGGCGAAGTCGGCCCGGGAGAGGGTCAGAAGGGTGCCGGCGGTCTCGGCGGTGGCCGTGTGGTCCCAGCCGGCGTCGTCGTCCAGAAGGGCGCTCTCGCCGAACCGGTCGCCGTCGGCGACCACCGCGACGCGCACCTCGTCGTCGTACTCGCCGGCGGAGGTCAGGCGGACGCGGCCGTGGGCGATCAGGTGGATCTGCTCGGCGGAGGCGCCGCGCTCGACCAGCACCTCACCGGCGCGGAAGTCGCGCCGCACGCACCGGTCCGCGATCGCGGTCAGCACCTCGACGTCCTCGAAGCCGCGCAGCAGGGCCAGTTCGCCGAGCTCCCGGGGGATCACCCGGACGTCGGCGCCGTCCTGGACGAACTCGATCCGCCCGTCGCCGACGGTGTAACTCAGCCGCCGGTTCACCCGGTACGTGCCGCCCCCGACCTCGACCCAAGGAAGCGCCCGCAGCAGCCACCGGGAGCTGATCCCCTGCATCTGCGGGACGGTCTTGGTCGTGGTGGCGAGGTTGCGGGCGGCCTCGGTGCTCAGGCTGGACTGCCGGGGCGCGTCCAGCCGCGGTTCCGGGCTGGTCTCAGTGGACATCGGGCGGGCTCCCCTTCATGGAGGTGGGGCCGGGCGTACGCACACGGCGACGGCTCGGGCGAGGGCACAGGGGGCGAGTTGCCCGGAGAATCCGTGCCGACCTCGGGGAACCGTAGTGGCCGCCACGGCCGATCGGCCGGGAGAGCCCGTGGGATTACCTCGATGCAGTGATGTTGCCCTGCAAATTGTTTATCCGAATAGGTGACCAGTTTTGAGCGCTCCAGCCGAGACCCGAGGGACGCCCCGCCTCAGCCGGAGGCGTTCACCTGTGGCCCTACTCACGCTCACACCGGCCACCAGCGTCCCAAGCTC
This sequence comes from Streptomyces sp. NPDC050610, assembly GCF_040654875.1. Classification (NCBI taxonomy): domain Bacteria; kingdom Bacillati; phylum Actinomycetota; class Actinomycetes; order Kitasatosporales; family Streptomycetaceae; genus Streptomyces; species Streptomyces sp. NPDC050610. The sequence continues at coordinate 172,447 of NZ_JBFAIV010000010.1, forward strand.
CGAAACCAAGCCTCTCGCCCGGACCGAAAACGAAGAAATCCCGCCCGATCAATCAGATCGGACGGGATTCCGTCAACCACCCCCGAGCGAACTCGGGAACGGTCATTGCGGTGGACCTGTGGGGATTTGAACCCCAGACCCCCTCGATGCGAACGAGGTGCGCTACCAGACTGCGCCACAGGCCCTTGCAACGAGTGAAACTCTAGCACCCCGATCGGCGTACGCGGAAATCCGCTCCCCTCCTGGTCAGCGACGGAGTGCCAGGAGGGACGCCTCACTCGTTGGCGGCACGCGGGCGGTCGTCGTCGGCGTACTGGTCGAAGAGCGGGGTGCGGCCCCGGTCGCGGGTGCGGCGGCGGGCGCGGGGCGAGCGCTGCGGCTCGGGGGCCGGCTGCTCCTCGGGCTGTTCCGGGGCGGGCTCGGCGGGGCTGGAGCGGGCCGAGCTCCAGGTGTCCGGGGCGCCGAGGTCGACGCTGCCGCTCGCGCGCGGGGCGACCGGCGCGGTGACGTACGTGGGCAGCGGTACGGGCACGGGCTCCCAGCTCTCGCCCGCACCGCCCCGGCCGCGCTCGCGCTGCTGGTCCACCCACTCGGCGTGGTCGGTCTGCTCCACGAGGGCGCGCCGCCCGGCCGCGTGCACGGAGGGCGCGGGCGGCGGGGGGGCGTCGGGTTCGGTGCGGGGCTGGGCGGCGGGGTCAGCCGGGGCGTCGGCGATGGTGGGCGACTCCGCCGCCGGCCGAGGGTGTGGGCGGCCCTCTCGCAGCCGCTGGGCGGCGAGTTCGGCGCGGCGCTGGTCCATGGTGAAGGCGAACCGGCGCTTCTCCTGGACCCGCAGGTAGACGATGTACGCGCTGAGCAGCGCGGCCGGTACGGCGGGGGCCCACAGGAAGGCGAGGCCGCCGACGCCGGCGACGACCGCGCCGACGGTGAAGCAGAGGAAGAGGACCACGGTGGTGCGCCGGCGGCGCGCGAGCACCTTCGAGCGCCGGGCGCGCTCGGCGGCCGTGGAAGCCGGAGTGGGCGCGGGCGCGCCGAAGGACCGGACGTCGACCTTGTCGGTCGCGGCGTCCGGCACGGGCGCGCTCCGCTCGGCGGCGGGGGGCCCGGTCGGGTCTCCCGCGTCGTCGGAGGCGCTTCCCTCCAGGTCCGTCAGGTCCTTCTGGTCCTTGGCGTAACGGCGCTCCATCCCCGCCCGGCCGGACAGCAGCCGGATGGCGGTGGAGAAGCGTTCCGTCGGACGGGCTTCATTGAGCTCGTCCTGCCTACGGAGCCACATCGGCACCAAGTAGGCGGCCCAGGCCCCGACGATGACTGCGTAGATGAGGCCGCTGCTGCTCACGCTTCACACCGTAGAGGGGCATGCGCAAGCACATCCGCCAATTGGCGCGGTGTGTCGCACGATCTGGCCGATATCTCGAACTTTTTTTGTGATTGTTTGGTTCGGCACCTCGCGAATGCGGTCATTTGGCAGTCAAATTCGAACACTTATTTTATTTCTGCGAAGCATTGGGCCGCACGCGGTGCCACCGGGTCAGCAGCCCCTCCGGGACCTCCTCGGCCGTCAGCACATAGACCAGGTGGTCCCGCCAGCCGCCGTCGATGTGGAGATAGCGCGGCCGCAGTCCCTCCTCCCGGAAACCGAGCTTCTCCACGACCCGGCGGCTGGGTCCGTTCTCCGGCCGGATGCATACCTCGATGCGGTGCAGCCCAACCGTTCGGAAGCAGTGGTCGACCGCGAGGGCGACGGCCGTCGGCATGACGCCGCGGCCGGCCACGGCCTCGTCCACCCAGTAGCCGACATGGGCGGAGCACATCGACCCCCAGGTGATCCCCGCCACAGTCAACTGCCCGGCCAGCCGCCCCTGGTGCTCGATGACGAACGGCAGCATGCGCCCCGCGTGCGCCTCGGCGCGCAGATGGCGCACCATCTGCCGGTACGTCGGCCGGTGGATCATCGGCCCGCCGGGCGGTGGCGGCGGGATGGTGGCCTCCCAGGGGCGCAGCCACTCGCGGTTGCGCCGGTTGACCTCCCGCCACGCCCGCTGGTCCCGCAGCCTTATGGGCCGCAGTGACGTATCGCCGTCCGCCAGTTCGGCCGGCCAGGGGGCGTTCAGTTGGTGCTCCCCGAGGGTCTGGGGTGGTCCCCGCCCCGGATCTGGTCGACGGCGTGCGTCAACAGCCGCCCCAGCACGGCCAGGCCGTCCCGGACCCCGCCCGTGGACCCGGGGAGGTTGATGATGAGCGTCGTCCCGGCGACGCCGGCCAGCCCCCGTGAGAGGGCGGCCGTGGGGACCTTCGCCAGCCCCTCCGCCCGGATGGCCTCAGGGATGCCGGGGATCTCGTAGTCCAGGACGCGGCGGGTCATGTCGGCCGTGCGGTCCATGGGCGAGATGCCCGTGCCGCCGGTGGTCACCACCACGTCGTACGAGGCCGCCACCGCCTCCCGCAGCGCCTCCTCGACGGGGTCCCCGTCGGGCACCACCCGCACCTCGCCGACCTCGAAGCCGAGCGCGGCCAGCCCCTCGGCGAGCAGCGGGCCGCCCCGGTCCGGGTAGACGCCGGCCGCCGCCCGGTTCGAGGCGGTGACGACCATCGCGCGGTACGCCGCCGGGCCCGCGCTCACGCCGCGCCGCCTTCCCGGTCGGTGCGGGTCCAGGTCCCGGACTTGCCGCCGCTCTTCTCCTCGACCCGTACGTCCGTGATGACGGCCCCCTTGTCGACCGCCTTCACCATGTCGATCACGGTCAGCGCGGCGACGGTGACGGCGGTCAGCGCCTCCATCTCGACGCCCGTGCGGTCGGTGGTTTTGACAGTGGCGGCGATCTCCACGGCGTCGTCGGCGACCGTCAGGTCGACCCGCACCCCCGAGACCGCCAGCGGATGGCAGAGGGGGATCAGTTCGGGGGTGCGCTTGGCGCCCATGATGCCCGCGATGCGGGCCGTGGCGAGGGCGTCGCCCTTGGGGACCCCGGCGCCGCGCAGCAGCTCCACGACGCGTGGTGCGACCAGCACGCGGCCGGTGGCGCGGGCCGTACGGGCTGTGACGTCCTTCGCGGAGACGTCGACCATACGGGCCGCGCCGGCCTCGTCGAGGTGGGTGAGGCGGGGCGGGGTGCCGGGGGCGGCGCCGCCCTCGGGGGTGGCCATCGGGTCCTGCGCGCTGCTCATCGTTCTCCCGGTCCGGTCCTTTTGGGCAGATACCGTACCGGCCGCGGCCGTCGGTCAGTCGAGGAGGACCACGTCGACCTCGGCGCCCGGCTCGACTGAGGTGGTGTCCTCGGGGACGACGATCAGGGCGTCGGCGTCGGCCAGCCCCTTGACCAGGTGGGAGCTGGAGCCGCCGACGGTGGTCACCGCGCCCGCCTCGGCGTTGTAGCGGCCGCGCAGGAATTGGCGCCTTCCCTTCGGGGAGGCGTCCACGCCGTCCACGCACACCGCCCGCACGGTCGTGCGGTCCACCGGTTCGAGGCCCATCAGGGCACGGATCGCGGGGCGCACGAAGAGCTCGAAGGAGACGTACGAGCTGACCGGGTTGCCCGGCAGGGCGAGCAGCGGGGTACGAGCGGACCCGCCGTGGCCGTCGCCGATGAAGCCGAAGCCCTGGGGCTTCCCGGGCTGCATGGCGAGCTTGCGGAAGTCGACGCTGCCCTCGTCGCCGCCGAGCCCGGCGAGGGTCTCCTTGACGACGTCGTACGCGCCGACGCTGACGCCGCCGCTGGTGACGATGGCGTCGGCGCGGATCAGCTGGTCCTCGATGGTGGAGCGGAGCGTCTCGGCGTCGTCGGCCACGGCGCCGACCCGGTAGGCGATGGCCCCGGCGTCGCGGACGCAGGCGGTGAGCATGAAGCTGTTGGAGTCGTGGATCTGGCCGGGGGCCAACTGCTCGCCGGGCTGGATCAGTTCGCTGCCGGTCGACATGACGACCACCCGGGGGCACGGGCGGACCTTCACGGCTGCCCGGCCGATCGCGGCGAGCAGGCCGATCTGGGCGGGGCCGAGGACCGTGCCGGCGCACAGGGCGAGGTCGCCTGCCGCGACGTCGCTGCCGCGGGCGCGGACATGGGCGCGGGCCTCGGCCGGGCGGTGCACCCGGACCTCGCCCGCCGCGCCGCCGGGGGCGGCGCTGTGCGCGGTCATCGTGTCGGCGGGGCCGCCGCCCGTGCCGCCGTCGGTCCACTCGACGGGGACGACGGTCTCGGCGCCGGGCGGCAGCGGGGCGCCGGTCATGATGCGGGCGGCCTCGCCGGGGCCGATCTCCGGGAGGTCGCCGCTGCCCGCGGCGATGTCGCCGACCACGGTCAGCACCGCCGGGAACTCCTCGCTCGCCCCCGCGACATCGGCGACCCGCACGGCGTAGCCGTCCATCGAGCTGTTGTCGAAGGGCGGCAGGGCGGCGGGGACGGTGACGTCCTCGACGAGGACGCAGCCCTGGGCGTCCAGCAGTTGCAGCTCGATCGGCTCCAGCGGGCGGATCCTGGCGAGGATGTCCGCGAGGTGTTCGTCCACCGACCAGACCCGGTCCGGGGCGGCCGGGGCGTCGGGCCGCGCGCGGCCCCCGCCCTGCTCGCTGCCCCGGTCACTGCCCTGCTCGGCGGCCTTGTCGGCGGTGCTGGTCAAAGTGCTACATCTCCTCGGTGACGTAACTGCGGAGCCAGGTCCGGAAGTCCGGCCCCAGGTCTTCACGTTCGCATGCCAGTCTGACAATGGCACGCAGATAGTCACCACGGTCCCCGGTGTCATAGCGGCGGCCCTTGAAGACCACGCCGTGCACCGGGCCGCCGAGGTCGGGGTAGGCGGCGAGGTCCTGGAGGGCGTCGGTGAGCTGGATCTCACCGCCGCGGCCCGGCTCGGTCTTGCGGAGCACGTCGAAGACGGCCGGGTCGAGGACGTAGCGGCCGATGACGGCGTAGTTGCTGGGGGCGTCGGCGGCGGCGGGCTTCTCCACCAGGCCGGTGACCTGGACGACGTCCTCCTCGCCGCCCGGCTTCACGGCGGCGCAGCCGTAGAGGTGGATCTGGGCGGGGTCGACCTCCATGAGGGCGATGACGCTGCCGCCGTGCTGCTCGCGCACCTCGATCATCCGGGCGAGCAGCGGGTCGCGGGCGTCGATGAGGTCGTCGCCGAGGAGCACGGCGAAGGGCTCGCTGCCGACGTGCGGCGCGGCGCACAGCACGGCGTGTCCGAGGCCGCGGGGGTCGCCCTGGCGGACGTAGTGCATGGTCGCCAGGTCGCTGGATTCCTGTACGCGGGCGAGTCGCGACTCGTCGCCTTTGCGGCGAAGGGCTTCTTCGAGCTCGTAATTGCGGTCGAAGTGGTCTTCCAGGGGGCGCTTATTGCGCCCGGTCACCATGAGGACGTCGGACAGGCCGGCGGTTACCGCCTCTTCCACCACGTACTGGATCGCCGGCTTGTCCACGACCGGCAGCATTTCCTTGGGGGTGGCTTTGGTGGCCGGAAGAAAGCGGGTTCCGAGGCCTGCGGCCGGGATGACAGCCTTGGTGATCCTTGAGTGCGAGGAAGTCATGGGGCGAACCATATCGGCTGGCATTGAGGGGAAGATGATGGTCCGGTGAATATGAACTGAGAGAGCGGAATTGTGTGCACAGTGACCAAATATGAAGGTAACAAAGCCGAGTTGCGACAGGCCCTCCTGGCGGTGAGGGCCGGGTTGACCGCCGGTGACGTGACGGGGGCGGGCGAGGCGCTGGCGCGGCGCGCCCTGGACCTGCCGGAGCTCGCGGAGGCGCGCACCGTCGCCGCGTATGTGTCGGTGGGACGCGAGCCGGGGACCCGCCCGCTGCTGGACGCGCTGCGCGCGCGGGGCGTCCGCGTACTGCTGCCCGTACTGCTTCCGGACAACGACCTGGACTGGGCGGAGTACACGGGCGCGGACGGGCTCGTACGGGCCGGCCGGGGGCTGCTGGAGCCCGCCGGCGGGCGGCTGGGGCCCGGCGCGGTCACCGGGGCCGACGCGGTGCTGCTGCCGGGCCTCGCGGTGGACGGGCGCGGCATGCGGCTCGGACGCGGCGGCGGCTCGTACGACCGGGTGCTCGCCCGGCTGGCACGGGCGGGCGCCGATCCGGCGCTGGTGGTGCTCCTCTACGACGACGAGGTGGTCGCGCGGGTCCCGGAGGAACCGCACGACCACCTCGTGCACGCGGCGGTGACGCCGTCGGCCGTCCGCCGTTTCGCGGCCGCCGGCCGTTAGGGCCCGGCTTGGAGGTTTACTCCCCCGCGGGCCGCTAAGGGACGGCCGCTAAGGCTTGAGGACCAGCTCGTCCTTGGTGGCCTTCTTCACGGCGTCGGGACTGTAGGCCCAGGGGAGCAGTTCGCCCCTGGCCCACATGTCCGTCTGGTCGTAGTAGTGCGCGTTGTAGGCGTGTCCGGAGGCGCCGGTGAGGTTGATCCAGCGGGACTTGTCGAGATCCGCGAGGTTGACGACCATCCGCATCGACGGCACCCATACGACGTCGTAGCCGCCTGCCGCGTTCCAGCCGCTGGCGTCGACCGCCGCCTCGCCGCCGCCGAGGTTCCAGGGGCCGCGGTTCAGCAGGAACTGGACGAATCCGGGGCCTTCCTTGCCGAGCGTCTGGTTCTTCAGCGTCAGCTGGTGCAGCCGGCCCCAGCTCCAGGAGTTGACGTCCTTGCCGAGCTTGGAGGTCAGCTCCCAGCGGGCGTCCTTCATGGCGTGGGCCAGCAGGTCGTCGCGGTTGCGGGCGCCCGGGTTGGTGCGGGTGCCGCTGGTCTTCCACCACTCGCTGCCGGGCTTCTTGATGATGTCGCGGACCACCTCGAACCAGCGGTCGCCGCCGTCGGGCTGCGCCTGGTCGGGTTCGCGCTGGCCGCATTCGGTGACGAGCCTGGTGTTGCCGTTGAGGTCCTCGGACGGCCCGGAGTCGTTGGTGGGCTTCACGCGCAGGCACTGGCCCTCGACCCGCAGCTCCTTGGGCAGCTTGTTGCCGAAGGCGAGCTTGAGGGTGTTGCGCCAGACGGCGTTGAAGTACGCGGCGGCGGCCGAGTCGGGCTCCTGGGTGTAGTCCCAGCCCTCCAGGAGCTTCTGCGCGTCGCGGATGTACTGCGTCTCCTTGGCCTTCAGGTGCAGCGAGCCGAGGTCGATGTTGAGCAGATAGGGCGTCAGCAGCTTGGCGATCTCGCTGCTGCTGTCCATCTGCATCTTCTGCATGTCGTCCGTCGAGATCTTGCCGCCGTCCTTGATCTTCGACTGGATGAGGTCGTTGATGCGCTGGCTGCGCGCGCCGTAGCCCCAGTCGTCGGTCAGCGGGTACGGATACTTGTCCTTGTCGACGACCGCCTGGTTGGCGGTGACGATGTAGCCGGACTTGGGGTTCTTCTCCCAGGGCAGCTCGGCCTGCGGGATGTACCCCTTCCACTGGTAGGCGGGGTCCCAGCCGGGCGCCGGAAGACGGCCGTCGTTCTTGCTGCCGCCCTCGCCGCGGACCGGGATCTGCCCCGGGGCCTGGTAGCCGATGTTGCCCTTGGTGTCGGCGTAGATGAGGTTCTGCGAGGGCACCTGGAAGTCGCGTGCCGCCTTGCGGAACGAGTCGAAGTCCGTGGCCCGGTTCAGCTCGAAGACGGCGTCCATGGACTTGCCGGGGTTCAGGGCGGTCCAGCGCAGCGCCATCGCGTAGCCGTCGGCGCGGTCCGGCGCGGGGTCCTTGACGGGCGCGTTCTGGCCGACCTTGACGAGTTCGTCGTCACGGTCGGAGACGATCGGCCCGTTGTTGGTCGTACGGACCGTGATGACGCGGTCCCTGCCGCCCGCGACCTTGATGGTCTCCTTGCGGGTGGTGAAGGGCTTCTGCTTGCCGTCGAAGAGGTACGTGTCGGCGGTGACCTTCTCCAGGTAGAGGTCGGAGACGTCCGCGCCCAGGTTGGTCATGCCCCAGGCGATGTCCTGGTTGTGGCCGATGACGACGCCGGGCATGCCGGAGAAGGTGTACCCGGCCACGTCGTACGGGCAGGCCGCGCTGACCTTGTTGCAGTGCAGGCCCATCTGGTACCAGAGGGACGGCATCTGCGGCGCGAGGTGCGGGTCGTTGGCGAGCAGCGGCTTGCCGGTGGTCGTGTACTTGCCGGAGACGACCCAGGAGTTGGAGCCGATGCCGTTGCCGCTCGGACCGAGCAGCGCGGGGACGGAGCTGATCTTCGCGGAGAGCGTGTTCAGGCCGTTGTGCAGCCCATGGGTCGCGCCCTTGCCGCTCCCCTGCACACCGTTGGTCGAGGAGGTGGAGCCGGAGCCGGGCGTCGCCTTGGGGTCGAACTGCTTGGTGAGGGAGTTGACCGCGCCGCCCTCGACGATCGGCTTGTTGCGGCCGTACGGGTATGCCGGGTAGAGCTGCTCGATCTGCTTGGCCGACAGCCGCGTCGAGGCGAGCGAGCGGTCGATCTCGTCCTGCATGTTGCCGCGCAGGTCCCAGGCCATGGCCTTGAGCCAGGCCACGGAGTCGACCGGGTCCCACTTCTGGGGCTTGTAGTCGTTCTGGAAGCCCAGGGCGGCGTATTCGGCGGACAGCGCCTTGCCCTTGTGGTCCTTGAGGTAGGCGTTGACACCGTCGGAGTACGCCTGGAGGTTCTTCTTGGTGTCCGCCGAGAGCTTGGTGTCGTACTCCTTCTGCGCGACCTGTCGCCAGCCCATGGTCCGCAGGAAGGCGTCCGTCTTCACCTGGCCCTCGCCGAACATCTCCGAGAGCCGGCCGGACGTCATATGGCGGCGGACGTCCATCTCCCAGAACCGGTCCTGGGCCTGCACGAAGCCCTGCGCCCGGAAGAGGTCGTCGGCGTTGTCGGCGTAGATCTGCGGGATGCCCTTGTCGTCCCGCTTGACCTGTACCTGCCCGGACAGCCCCTTGAGCTGAAGGGTGCCCGAGGTCTTCGGGAAGGAGGCGCGCACGGTGTCGACACCCCAGTACGCGCCATAGCCGACGCCCGCCACGAGCAGCAGCACGAGGGTGATCACGAGCAGACGGGCGCGTCGGCCCTTCTTCTTGCCGGACTTCGGGCCGGTCTCCTTGGCGGAAGCGCCGGTCTTGTTGGCGGGCATCGCTGTCCTTCGAGGGGGCAGGGTGGTCCTGGAGTGCTGGAGCAACCATAGGCGCACCCCCTGTCACGTCCCTACGCGGAGTCGCCGCAGGGCGTCTTCTTCATCTTCTCGGCGCCCTTCTTCGATGCCTCATCTCCGCGCGCGAAGCGCCCCTTTACCGCGTGCGGCACCCCTCTTCGAGCCGCCGCAGCGACGAGCAGGCGTTAAGAACCCGTAAAATATTAGGTAAGGCAATGAAGTTACCGGTCGTCCGGGGAGTAGTTCCGGCCGATATGGCGTGAAAAGCACGAGAAAGGTCCGGCCCCTGACTGTCAACCACCTCAACGAACTCCTGCTGATCTGCTCCCTCGTGCTGCTCTCAGCCGTGGCAGCGGTCCGGGTCTCATCCCGCAGCGGGCTCCCCAGCCTGCTCATCTATCTGGGCATCGGCGTCGCGATAGGCCAGGACGGCATCGGCGTCGTCTTCAATGACGTCGGTCTGACCCAGGTCATCGGCTACGCGGCCCTCGTGGTGATCCTCGCCGAGGGCGGTCTCGGCACGAAGTGGAAGCAGATCAAGCCCGCGCTGCCGGCCGCCGCCGTGCTCTCCACCCTCGGCGTCGCGATCAGCGTCGGCGTCACCGCGACCGCGGCCCACTACCTGGCCGGCATGGAGTGGCGGCAGGCGCTGATCATCGGCGCGGTCGTGTCCTCCACCGACGCGGCGGCCGTCTTCTCCGTCCTGCGGAACGTCCCGCTCCCCTCCCGTCTCACCGGTGTGCTGGAGGCCGAGTCCGGCTTCAACGACGCGCCCGTGGTGATCCTGGTCGTGGCGTTCTCCGCGGCCGGACCGGTCGAGCACTGGTACGTGCTGATCGGCCATATCGCCCTGGAACTCGCCATCGGCGCGGCCATCGGCCTCGCGGTCGGCTGGCTCGGCGCGTACGGCCTGCGGCACGTGGCGCTGCCCGCCTCCGGCCTCTATCCGATCGCGGTCATGGCCATCGCGTTCACCGCCTACGCGGGCGGCGCGCTCGCGCACGGCTCCGGCTTCCTCGCCGTCTATCTCGCGGCGCTGGTCCTCGGCAACGCCAAACTGCCGCACTCGCCCGCCACCCGCGGCTTCGCCGAGGGGCTCGGCTGGATAGCGCAGATCGGCATGTTCGTCCTGCTCGGCCTGCTCGTCACCCCGCACGAACTGGGCGACGACATCCTGCCCGCGGTGGTGGTGGGGCTGGTGCTGACGATGGTGGCACGACCCGTGTCGGTGTTCCTGAGCACGACGCCGTTCCGTACACCCTGGCCGGAGAAAGCACTGCTCTCCTGGGCCGGGCTGCGCGGTGCGGTGCCCATCGTGCTCGCCACCATCCCCATGGTGGCGGGGGTCCCCGACAGCCGCCGGATGTTCAACATCGTCTTCATCCTGGTGATCATCTACACCTTGGTGCAGGGGCCGACGCTGCCCTGGCTCGCCCGGCACCTGAAACTCCGCGACGACGAGGCCAAGGACCTGGGCATCGAGTCCGCGCCGCTGGAACGGCTGCGCGGCCATCTGCTGTCGATGACCATCCCGGAGAACTCCCGGATGCACGGCGTGGAGGTCGCCGAGCTGCGGCTGCCCGCCGGAGCCGCGGTCACCCTGGTCGTACGGGACGGCACCAGCTTCGTGCCGCTGCCCTCGACGGTGCTGCGGCGCGGCGACGAACTGCTGGTCGTGGCCACCGACCCGGTACGGGACAAGGCCGAGCTGCGGCTGCGGGCCGTCGGCGAGGGCGGCAAGCTGGCCGGCTGGCTCGGCACCACGGGCGGACCGGGCCGCGGCCTCGCGGGGAACGCGGCGCGGAAGCCGTCGGGAGCGGCCGGAAAGCCATCCGGAACGGGCGGCAAGGCGCCGCCTTCGGGAGGCAGGCCGCCCGCTTCGGGAGGCAGACCGCCCGCCTCGGGAGGCAAATCGACGCGCCCCGCCGGGAAGCCGCCCGGAGCAGGGGACAAGGTGAAAGCGCCGGAGGGCAAACCGACCGGACCGGGAGGCAAAGCGACAGTGTCAGGGGACGAACCGACCGGACCGGGAGGCGCATCAGCGGCGAAACCGGGCACAGAGCCGTCCGGAGAGCCACCCGGGAAAGCCATGGGTAACATGAAACGGCAATAACCAACCCAACTCTGCCTGAAGCAGGGCTGGCGCGACCGCACGGCGGCCGCGGCCGCGCACCACAAGGCGGCCGAACCGGCATCTACCACGGTCCCGCGCGAGAGGACAGCTCTCGGCGCGCTCCGTGGAGACCCCTCCGTGTGCGGCGCGCTACCAGGCGGCAGAAAGGCCCGGACCGTGGCATCCACGGTCACCGACCGCTCCCCGGAGCGGCCTGACACAGGTCCACCGCCCCGTCCCGGATACGGACAGCTGCTGCGCACCCGCGGCGCCTGGACGTTCCTGCTGCCCGGGTTCCTGGCCCGGCAGCCGTTCGCGATGCTCACCATCGGCATCCTGCTGCTGGTCGAGCACACCAACGGCTCGTACTTCCTGGCGGGCACCGTGTCCGCCACCGCGGGCGTCGCCATGGCGCTGTTCGCCCCGCAGAGCGGCAAGCTCGCGGACCGCTTCGGGCAGCGGGCGGTGCTGCTGCCCGGAGTGGTCGTGCACGCGTCGGCGATCGCCCTGCTGACGGCGCTGGCGCTGCTCGGCGCACCCCTGTGGGCGCTGTACGTCGCCGCCGTGCCGGCCGGCGCGTCCGTACCGCAGATAGGCCCCATGGTGCGGGCCCGGTGGGCGGCGAAGCTGGACGGCTCGCCCCTGATGCCGACGGCCGCGGCCTTCGAGTCGGTCACCGACGAGTTCACCTTCGTGATCGGGCCGGTGCTGGCGACGGCGCTGTGCACCGGGCTGCACCCGGCCGCCGGGCTCGTCGCGGAGGCGTCCCTGACGCTGGTCGGCGGGCTGCTCTTCGCCTTCCAGCGGCGCACCCAGCCCGCGCCCAACCGGCGCGGCTCCGGCGAGGCGGAGGGCCACGTGTCGGCGCTCTCCGTGCCGGGCGTGCGGGTGCTCGTGATCATCTTCCTCGGTATCGGGTCGGTCTTCGGCGGCATGCAGGTCTCGCTGACCGCGTTCACGCAGGAGATCGGGCAGCCGGGCATCAACGGCCTGCTGTACGGGACGTTCGCGGCCGGCAACATGATCGCGGGGGTGGTCTGCGGCGCCATCGCCTGGAAGGTCACCCCGCAGCGGCGGCTGCTGACGGCCTATCCGCTGCTGGTGCTGGCGACGTCCCCGCTGTGGGCGCTGCACTCGGCGCCGCTGCTCGGCGGGTTCGGGCTGCTGGCCGGGTTGTGCATCGCGCCCGCGCTGATCACCGGCTACACCCTGGTGGAGTCCCTGGTTCCGGCGACCGCCCGTACCGAGGCGTTCACCTGGCTGACCGGCGCGGTGGCGCTGGGGCAGGCGCTGGCGGCGACGGTCGGCGGCCAGCTCGTGGACGCGGGCGGTTCCAAGGCCGGATTCCTGGTGCCTCTGGGGGGCACGGGGCTGGCGGTTCTGGTGTTGTTCGCACTGCGCCGGCACCTGGCGCCGAAGGACTCCGCGGCGCGCGTCGTCGCCGGGTCGGAACGTGGGGTGGGTCACCGCGAGGCCGTCTCAGTGGACTGAACGGCCGGAATACTGCACTATGGAGCGTCGTTAGCACTCATCGAGTGAGAGTGCCAGGAGGAGCAAGTGCCGACCTATCAGTACCAGTGCACCGAGTGCGGCGAGGGCCTTGAGGCGGTGCAGAAATTCACCGACGACGCCCTTACCGTGTGCCCGAACTGCGAGGGACGCCTGAAGAAGGTGTTCTCGGCGGTCGGCATCGTCTTCAAGGGATCCGGCTTCTACCGGAACGACAGCCGCGGCTCGTCGTCCAGCAGCACCCCGGCGAAGGCGGGCGCGTCGTCCGGCTCCGCGGACTCCTCGGGCAAGAGTGACAGCGGCTCCTCCGCTTCCTCTTCTTCGTCCTCGGACTCGTCCTCCTCGTCGTCGGGGTCTTCCGCGTCGAAGTCGTCGAGCGGCTCGACGAGCAGTTCCGCGGCCTGACGCCCGCGTTCGAATCTCCCCAGGGCCCCGTCGGTTTCCCCCGACGGGGCCCTCGGCGTGCCCGGCTCCGGCTACTGTGATCGCCATGGCGAACGCAGAAATCGGGGTCATCGGCGGGTCGGGCTTCTACTCCTTCCTGGACGACGTGACCGAGATCACGGTCGAAACCCCCTACGGACCGCCGAGCGACTCGCTCTTCCTCGGCGACATCGCGGGCCGGAAGGTGGCCTTCCTGCCACGGCACGGGCGCGAGCACCATTTGCCGCCGCACCGCATCAACTACCGCGCCAACCTGTGGGCCCTGCGTTCCGTCGGCGCGCGCCAGGTGCTCGGTCCGTGCGCGGTGGGCGGGCTGCGCCCGGAGTACGGGCCGGGAACGCTGCTCATACCGGACCAGCTCGTGGACCGCACGCAGGCGCGAACCCAGACCTATTACGACGGCGAGCCGCTGGCCGACGGCACCGCGCCGAACGTCGTGCACCTCTCCTTCGCCGACCCGTACTGCCCCGCCGGGCGGCAGGCGGCCATCGCCGCGGCGCGCGGCCGGAGCTGGGAGCCGGTGGACGGCGGCACGCTCTGCGTGATCGAGGGGCCCCGCTTCTCCACCCGGGCCGAATCGCGCTGGTACGCGGGGCAGGGCTGGTCGGTGGTCGGCATGACCGGGCACCCCGAGGCCGTGCTCGCCCGCGAGCTGGAGCTCTGCTACACCTCGCTGACGCTGGTCACGGACCTGGACGCGGGGGCCGAGACGGGCGAGGGCGTCTCGCACGAGGAAGTACTGCGGGTCTTCGGGAAGAACGTGGGGCGGCTGCGCGAGGTGCTCTTCGACGCCGTGAGCGCGCTGCCGGCGACCGAGGAGCGCGACTGCCTGTGCGCGACGTCGCTCGACGGTCTGGAACCTGGAATTCGGCTGCCGTAACACCCGGGCGAGTGGTGAGGTTTTCCACAACCGGCCAGTAGTCCACAGGCCTGAGCGGAATTCGGCGGAACACGTCATCGTGGTGCGTGTTCGGGATCAGTTCCCCAGGTCAGGCGGTGGTTGCCATGTCGTTCGCCTCGTCGCTCACTTTCCCTTCCACTCCCCCGCCGTGCGCGGTGCCCGCCTTCGCCCCGGTGCGAATGGGGCGCGGCGGCCATCGGCTGCGGCGGGCTCTGCGGCGCCGGCGGCGGGCCGTGGCCGCCGGGCTGGCGATGGCGGCTTCCGTCGCCGCGCTGGCGGTCACCGGCCTCGACCCGGGCGCCGGGGCGGCGGGCTCCTGCGTGCCGTCCGACGCGGCGGGGCGGTGACGTCGTGACCGGCCAGGGCATCGCGCTCGACGCCGCCGCGCACGGCATCACGGCCGCCATCGCGGACCGCGCGGCAGATAGCGCGTATAGCAGGAACACCGCGCGTATCCGTACGCATGCGCTGTCGGGTAACCGCTTCGAGTTGCCCGAGTGGACAGCCCTCCCTCACCCTGTCCTATGTTGCGGAGCGGATTGTTCCGGAAATGACGCGTGCAAAGAGAGGCTGCTCGGTGAGCGAGAACAAGACAGGAGTCCTTGGCGGCTTCAAGGAATTCCTGATGCGCGGCAACGTGATCGAACTCGCGGTCGCCGTCGTCGTCGGGGCAGCGTTCACCAACATCGTCAATGCCGTGGTCAAGGGCGTTATCAACCCGATCATCGGCGCTTTCGGCACCCAGAATCTGGATCAGTACTCGACCTGCCTCACCACCTGCGTGAAGAAGGGCGGCGAGTACACGGACGGCGTGTACATCCTGTGGGGCTCGGTGATCAGCGCCGCGATCACCTTCCTGATCACGGCGGGCGTCGTCTACTTCCTCATGATCCTTCCGATGAACAAGTGGAAGGCGCGGCAGGACGCCAAGAAGCCGGTGGACGACACGCCGCTGGAGGCGACCGAGGTAGAGCTGCTGACGGAGATCCGGGACGCCCTCATCGCGCAGCGCAACGGCTCCGCCGCGGAGCACATCGCGCCGCAGAAGACGCATACGTCTACGTCTACGTCACAGAACTCGCAGAGCTCGCAGAACTAGCGGGTGCCGCGGAAGCAGTGCAGCCGCCGCCCGGCGGGGCGGCGGCTGGGAGCTCACAAGCTTCTACGGCCTCTACGGCCTCTACGGCCTCTACGGCCTCACAGATGGTGGGGCGGCTTCTCGTCGAGGAAGCGGGCCAGGTCGGCGGCGCTGTCGCCGCTGCCGGCCGGAGTCCGCTCGCCCCACCCCTGGTCCGTATCGTCCGAGGACTGCTGCGCCAGCGGGTCGTCGAAGACCAGGGCGGGATTCGGATCGCGCGGTTCGGGGGCGGGGGCGGTACTCATGGTTCCAGGGTACGGCCGGGCCCCGCGTACGGCGGCGGGCGTCTGACGCGGCTGACTCGGCTGGCGCGGCTGACTCGGCTGGCGCGAGGAGCACGGCGCGCGCCTGACGCGCCCGGGTCACGGTGCGGCGCGCCCGGGTCACGGGATACAGCGGATGTGCATGACAGGCTGATTCCGCGGCACGAGCCGCCTGTCCCCGCCGTACGACTCACGAGGGCCGCATCCGATGAGCGAACACTCCCCCACACGCGACGGTCCGCCCACCCGGCCGGCGTCGCCGGTCGGCCACGCCTCCGGCCTTCTCCGGCGCATGACGGCGCGCAGCCGCGACGAGGAGCACCGCGCCGCCACCAATCTGGAGCTGCTCTTCGACCTCTGTTTCGTGGTCGCGGTGGCCCAGGCGGGTACCCGGCTGGTGCACGCTCTCGCCGAGGGGCACACGGGGACGGGGGTCGTGGCGTACCTCTTCGTCTTCTTCGGCATCTGGTGGGCCTGGATGAACTTCTCCTGGTTCGCCTCCGCCTACGACTGCGACGACGTCCCGTACCGGGTGCTGACCCTGGTGCAGATGGCGGGCGTGCAGGTCTATGCCGCCGGGGTGCCGCGCGCCTTCGACGACAACGACTGGACGGTCGCCGTCATCGGCTATATCGCGATGCGGCTGGCGCTCACCTCGCAGTGGCTGCGGGCGGCGCACTCGGAGACCGGGGAGTCACGGCGCACCGCGCGGCTCTACGCGACGGGGCTGACGATCTGTCAAGTCGGTTGGGTGGCGCTGCTGTTCGCGCCCGACGAGTGGAAGAAGTGGCTGTTCCTGGTGCTGGTCGTGGGCGAGCTGGCGGTGCCGGTCGTCGCCGAGCGGCGCCATCGGACGGCCTGGCACCCGCACCACATCGCCGAGCGGTACGGCCTGTTCACCATCATCGTCCTCGGCGAGACGATCTCGGCCGGAACGATCGCCGTGCAGTCGGCCGTCGACGAGAACGACGCGCTCGGCGAGCTGCTGCCCATCGCGGTCGGTGGGCTGCTCATCGTCTTCGCGGCCTGGTGGATCTACTTCGCCGTGCCCATCCACAGCCATCTGAACACCAACCGCGAAGCACTCCCCTGGGGCTACGGCCACTTCTTCGTCTTCGGGTCGGCGGCGGCGATCGGCGCGGGCATCGAGGTCGCGGTGGAGGAGGCGGTGGGCAAGGCGCACATCTCGACGGCGGCCGCGTCCGCCGCGGTGACGGTGCCCGCCGCGATCTTCATGATCACGGTCTGGCTGCTGCACTCCCGCCACTACAAGGTCACTTTCGCCCAGCAGCTCGTACTGCCCGTGGCGGCGCTGCTGGTCCTCCTGTGCACCTTCGCGGGGGCGGCGGCGGTGCTGCTGGCGGGTGTGGTGTGCGCGCTGACGGTGGCGGTCGGGCTGCTGCTCAACGAGCGGAATCCGGCCCTGGCCGAGTAAGGACATTCTGCCCTTCGCCCACTACGGCGGGCGGGGCCCGCGTGATACGGATGGCTGCCATGACTGACGCTCTGACGGCTGCCCTCACGGATGTGCGCGGCCTGCGGGTCGGGCACGCGCAGCGGACCGGCGACGGATGGCTGACCGGCAGCACGGTGGTGCTCGCCCCCGAGGGCGGGGCCGTGGCCGCCGTGGACGTACGCGGCGGCGGGCCGGGGACCCGGGAGACCGACGCGCTCGATCCGCGCAATCTCGTCCAGCGCGTCGAGGCGATCGTGCTGAGCGGTGGCAGTGCCTTCGGGCTGGACGCCGCGTCCGGGGTGGCGGCCTGGCTGGAGGAGCAGGGCCGCGGCTTCCGGGTCGGCCCGGACCCGGCGCAGGTGGTGCCGGTCGTTCCGGCCGCCGCCCTCTTCGATCTGGGGCGCGGCGGCGACTGGCGGGCCCGGCCGGACGCCGGGTTCGGGCGGGAGGCCGTCGAGGCGGCGGCCCGTACGGAGCTGGGCGCGCCCGTCGCCCAGGGGTGCGTCGGCGCGGGCACGGGTGCGGTGGCCGGTGGGCTCAAAGGCGGCGTCGGGTCGGCGAGCACGGTGCTGCCGTCGGGGGTGACGGTGGCCGCGCTGGCGGTGGCCAACGCGGCCGGTTCGCTGGTCGATCCGCTGACGGGGGTGTTGTACGCGCAGCTCTACGACGGCCATGTCGCCTACCCGCCCGAGGAGCGGCTGGCCGCCGCGCACCGCGCGCTGGCCGAGGCGAAGGAGGAGTCGGCGCGGCGTTCGGCGGCGTCCGTGCACCCGCCGCTCAACACCACCCTCGCCGTCGTCGCCACCGACGCCGTCCTGACCCGCGCCCAGGCCCAGAAGCTCGCGGGCACCGCCCATGACGGGCTCGCGCGCGCGGTACGGCCCGTACATCTGCTGTCCGACGGGGACACGGTCTTCGCCCTGGCGACGGGCGAGCGGCCGCTGCTGCCGGAGGGCACCGATCCGGCGTTCGGCGTCCATCTGGAGGCGGGCGCGCTCAACGACATCCTCGCGGCGGGCGCGGACGTCCTGACGCGTTCGGTGGCGAAGGCGGCGCTCGCGGCGGAGAGCGTGGACGGGCCTGGTGGACGCTTCCCCTCCTACCAGGAGTTGTACGGGTCCTGAGGAGGGCGCTCCGTATCCGGGCCCGTCAGCGCTCGACCGTCACTTGGGCTGGTCGACCCGGATCTTCGACTGGCCGTGCTTGCGGGTTTCCCAGTCGTCCATGAAGCGGCCGCGGAGTCCGTGCTTCTCGGCCAGGGCGATGAGCGTTTCGGTGCGGTAGTAGAAGTCCTCGCGCAGTACCTGGTGCTCGGCGCCTTCGGTGCGGTCGAAGGTGAAGTCGAAGAAGCCGCCGGGGGCGAGGATGCGGCCCACGTGGGCGAAGCACTCGTCGATGACGGAGATCGGCGAGTGGGAGAAGACGCTGTGCGCGTGGACGACGTCGAAGTGGTCGTCGGGGAGGAAGTCCAGCGTCAGGTTCTGGGTGATGGTCAGGTGCGGGAGCTTGCCCTGGAGCCCGTACGTGGTGAGGGTCTGCTTGGCGGATATGAGGATGTCGGGGGAGATGTCGATGCCGTAGTAGTGGCCCGAGTCGAGGAAGTCGATGAAGCGCCAGCCCGCGCGGAGGTTGCCGCAGCCGATGTCGAGCATGCGGTGGCCCGGGGTCAGTCCGTGCTCGCTGAGGTAGTCGAACTGCATCTTGCCCAGCGCCAGCCACCGGTCGTGGGTCTGGCTGCCGACGGCGGCCTCGGGGTTGCGGCCGGTGTCGGAGGCCATGACCGCGCGGTAGTAGTCGACGTGGTTGGGGTGCTTGACGCGGAGCCAGCTGTCGCGGGCGGTGCGCTTGAGGTAGGGGGCGATGCGGGCCGGGTTGCTCACCGCGTAACGCACCTTGTGCGTCAGGCTCGTGCGGTTCTTGAGCATGGCTTTCGAAGACGCCACGGGTCGGACCTCCGTAGGGGGACGGTGGGGAACGGTGGGAAACGGGGCGGAGAGATGCGGGAAGGGGGTATGGATCGTTCGGGGGCGGATTTAGGGGCGGCGGATTACATGTGTCGGGCGCGGAGCCGGTGGACGGTGAGGGCGATCAGCGCCGCCGCCAGGCTCAGCAGGACGGCCGTCTCGATCCACTGGAGGGGCCAGAAGTCACTGCTGGGGTGCACCTTGTGGAAGCGGGCCACATAGCCGTGTTCGGCCATGCACTGCTTCAGTTCGGCTCCGGAGGTGGCGCAGTTCATGACCCCTTCCTCCGCGCCGGACGGTTTGATGTAGCCGAACTGCCCCGTGGACCAGGCGCTGCCGACCGGGATCTTCGGGACGATGCCGGGGGTGACCCGGGCCGTGGGCGACAGCCAGTCCCGGCGGACGAAGGTCAGTGCGAGGCGCACCACGGCGACCGCGGCCAGGGCCACCCCCATGGCGGGCAGCGTGCGGCGCGTCAGCAGGCCGGCGGCGGTGCCGGCCGCGAGGCCGAAGAGGGCGCAGGCGATGGCGGCGGGGCCGGTGGCGTTGAAGATGTAGCCGTCGTACCAGTACGGGCCGTCGAGCATGTTGGAGATCGGCGACCACCACCAGGCGACGAGCGCCGCGAGGACGGCGGAGCCGATGACCGAGCACAGGGCGGCGAGGCCGAAGCGGGCGGCGAACCAGCGAAGGGGGTTGATGCCCTGGGTGAGCGCGAGTTTGAAGGTGCCGCTCTCCAGTTCACGGCCGATCAGGGGCGCGCCCCAGAAGGCTCCGATGAGCACGGGGAAGGCGATGCTCAGCGTGGCGAGCGCGCGGATGGGGTCGCTGTTGTCGCGCAGCAGCCGCTCGGTGGCCTGGGAGCCGCAGCCGCCGTTCCAGCCTTTGCAGATGGTGATGTGGCGCTCGTCGATGAACGCCAGCATCTCCGTGCGCCGGAACCAGACATACGCCGCGCAGGCGAGCAGGACGAGGGCCGCGGTGAGGATCAGGGTGCGCTGCTGACGCCAGGCGAGCCAGTGGGCTCCCCTCATGCCGCCTCCTCGGCCGGGTCGCCGGGGGCGGTGCGGGGCGCGGGCCAGGCTTCGGCGCGGAGGTAGCCGAGCAGCAGGTCTTCCAGGGAGGGGGTTTCGGTGACCCACCGCCGGTCGACGAGGTCGGGCTCCCGGACCAGGGCCGTCACCTGCCGGCCGGTGAGGGCGGTCTCGACGACCGTGGCCCGGTCCACCTCGGGCGGCAGCCCGTCGTCCGCGCCCTCGTGGGCGCGGCCGGTGATCAGGGCGTGGGAGTCGCGCAGTGCCTGGGCGTCGCCCGCGAGCCGGACGCCGCCGTGTTTGAGGAGCAGCACGTGGTCGCAGACGTTCTCCAGTTCGGAGAGGACGTGCGAGGACATGACGACGGTGATGCCGCGCTCGGCGGCCTCGACCATCAGCAGGCCCATGACCTCGTGGCGTACGAGCGGGTCCAGGTCGGCGAGCGGCTCATCGAGCAGCAGCAGCTCGGGCCGCTTGCCGAGGGCGAGGGCCAGGGCGATGCGGGTGCACTGGCCCTGGGAGAGGGTGCCGACCTGGGTGGAGAGGCCGATGCCGCCCGCGCGGACGATGCGTTCGGCGGTCGCCTGGTCCCAGGTGCGGTTGAACTCGCGGCCGAAGCGGAGCGTGTCGGCGACGGTGAAGCGCGGGTAGAGCGGCTTGTCCTGGGCGAGGAAGGCCGTGCGGTCGCGGGCCTCGGCGGTGCCGGGGGCCGCGCCGAAGATCCGCAGTTCGCCGGCGGTCGGCCGGAGCAGGTCGGTCGCCAGGTGGAGCAGGGTGGACTTGCCTGCCCCGTTGGGGCCGACCAGGGCGGTGATACGGCCCGCGGGCAGCTCGAACTCGCAGTCGCGCAGCGCCCAGCCGTTCCGGAATCTCCGGCCGAGCCTCGTCGCCCGCAGCGCCATGGGGGCGGTCGGATCGGTCACGTGTCTTCCTCCAAAGACGCCGGGTTCGGGGTGGTTCTCGCGCCTGCCAGGAGTACGGGCACGGGCGGGAGCGGGCGCGGTCCGTAGCTCTCGTCCAGGGCGGCCTCGGTCATCGCGGCGATGTCGTCGCGGTCGAGTCCGGCCTCGCGGGCCCGAGCGGTCCAGTCGGCGAGTTCCGTGCTGAGCGGGGCGTCGGCCGCGGCCTCGGGGCGGGAGAGCGAGCGTCTGATGAACGTGCCCCGGCCGGGCCGGGGTTCGACGAGGCCCTCGCGTTCCAGTTCGCGGTACGCCTTGAGCACGGTGTGCGGGTTGATCGCGAGGGCGGCGACCACGTCCTTGGCCGTGGGCAGCCGGTCGCCGGGTTCCAGCGTGCCCAGCCGCAGCGCCTGCCGTACCTGCTGGACGAGTTGCTGATAGGCGGCGACGCCGCTGTGCCGGTCGATGCGGAAGGCGATCGTCTCCATATGTCCCGCCTCGCCTCTCGTGCCGCACTACGTCACTACGCTGCTACGACGCCACGCCGCCGCATCACTACGCCAACGTCGTTTCACTAACCTGTTAGTGGAATGATGCTGACGTAGATCGAACTCGTCAAATCCGGTCGTCGGCGAGCGAGAACGCGGCGGGAGGACAACAGGGTGGCGGCGGAACGCGACGAGCCCCGGGCCACCTGTCGGACAGGCGGCCCGGGGCTCCGGGGTCGGTGAACGCCACGGTCAGCGGCGCGGGTGGTCAGCGGCGGAAGGGAGTCTTCCACTGGCGTACGAGCCCGGCGAACGCCTCGCGTTCGGCGGGCGTCAGCTCCACGCTCTCCATCGGATGCGGCGTCGCGGGCATCGCCGATGCCGCGGGTGTCGCGGGCGTGGCGAGTGCCGACGGTTCGGCTCCAGGCGCCTCGGCGGGCGGTTGCGGGCTCGCCCAGGGCAGCGGCGAAGCGGTGCCCCGCCGGGCGTTGCGGACCAGCCCCACCACCAGGAAGACGATGGCGGCGAGCAGCACGGCCAGGCCGATCTGCTGAGGAAGCGCGTCAGCGGCGAACATATCGCCAGTTAACACCAGCCCCAGGACTTTCGGGAGGGGCCCAGGGGACCGGAATCGGCAGCATCCGGCCTCGCCCTGCGGCCGGGCCGCGGTCAGCCGCGCCCTGCGCCTTGAGCCCGCGCCAGGCGACCCCCCGCACCCGGCGGCAGCCGCACCGGTCGCACGCACGGCTGGCCCCGGCAGCCGCGCCAGCCGTACGTACGACCTCGCCCGGCAGCCGCACCTGCCGTACGTCCCACCGCCCCCACAGGCCGCTCCAGTTGGACGTAACGTGCCCGCAGCGGGTGATCCGTCCGCAGCATGCCCAAGGGGAGTCTCATGACCATCGACTACACCGAGCGCCCCACCGCGCCCACGATCGACTACACCAAGCGCCGTGCCGATCCCGCCCCGGCGATCGACCTGACGAAGGTCGAGTCCGCGGCGCCCCGGCTGGTCGATCTCTACAAGTCCGCCCGCGTCTCCCTGGAGAAGGCCGGGATGGCGGGCCGGCGGGCCGCGGTCTATCTGGTCCTGGACCGCTCCGGCAGCATGCGCGGTTACTACAAGGACGGCAGCGTCCAGCACCTCGCGGAACGCGCGCTGGGCCTGTCCGCGAACCTCGACGACGACGGCACCGTACCGGTGGTGTTCTTCTCCACCGAGGTCGACGGCGTCGCCGAACTCGGCCTGAGCGACTACGAAGGGCGCGTCAACGCGCTGCACGACGGCTACGGGCACATGGGCCGCACCAACTACCACCTGGCCATGCAGGCCGTCATCGACCACTACGCCGAATCCGGCGCCGCGGACCCCGCGTTCGTCATCTTCCAGACCGACGGCGGCCCCACCTCCCGCGCCGCCGCCGAACACGTCCTGTGCACGGCCGCCAAGCTGCCGATCTTCTGGCAGTTCGTCGCGTTCGGGAACCCCGACGACAAGCAGTTCGACTTCCTGCGCCGCCTGGACGACCTGCCCGTACCCGACAAGCGCGTCATCGACAACGCGGGCTTCTTCGCCGCCGGCGCGGACCCGCACTCGCTGTCGGACGCCGACCTGTACCACCGGCTGACACGGGAGTTCTCCTCCTGGATATCCGACGCGACGGAGGCCGGCATCATCCACTGACCCGGCCACGGCCACCCGGCCACCCGACCACTCGGCCACCGGCCCTGGCCACCGCCCCAGCACCGCCTAGGACACCCCCTGTCCCCATTGCCGGGCATGCTGGGCGTCATGACCGACACCCCTGGCCGCCTGCTCAACCTGCTCTCGCTGCTCCAGACGCCGCGGGAGTGGCCGGGCAGCGAGCTCGCCGAACGGCTCCGGGTCAGCGTGCGCACCATCCGCCGCGACATCGACCGGCTGCGCGAGCTGGGTTACCGGCTGGTCGCCGGGGCCGCCATGCCGCCCCTCGTCCTCGACGACGAGGAGGCGGTGGCCATCGCGGTGGGGCTGCGTACGGGCGCGAGCCATGCCGTCGAAGGCATCGAGGAGGCGTCCGTACGGGCCCTGGCCAAGCTGGAACAGGTGCTGCCCGCCCGGCTGCGCCACCGGGTCGGCAACCTCCAGGCGGCGACGGTCCCGCTCGTCCACGACAGCGGGGCGGCGGCCGACCCGCACGCCCTGACCGTCATGGCCGCCGCCGCGATCAACCAGGAGCGGCTGCGGTTCGGCTACCGGGCGGGCGACGGGGCCGAGACGAAGCGGCACGTCGAGCCGTACCGGCTGGTGTGCACCGGGCGCCGCTGGTACCTCGTCGCGTACGACACCGACCGTACGGACTGGCGCACCTTCCGCGTCGACCGGCTGCGGGAGCCGCGGGCGACGGGCGCCCGGTTCGCGCCGCGCGAGCTGCCCGCCGCCGACGCCGCCGCGTTCGTCGCCCGGTCGCTGGCGGGGGTGCGTCAGGGCGTCGGGGCCGTGGTGACGCTGCACGAGTCCGCCGACGCGTTGGCGGGGCGGCTGCCGAAGTCGTTCGGCCTGACCCCGCTCGACGAGCACAGCTGCCTGCTGCGGACCCACGACGCGAGCCTCGACTGGCAGGCGCTGCGGCTGATGCTGCTCGGCTGCGACTTCGAGGTGCACGAGCCGCCGGAACTGATCGAGCTGCTGCGGGAGCTGGGGGCGCGGATAGGCCGGGCGGTGGGCTCGGAGACCACCTGAACCGGCGCAGGACGCAACGGGAGAAAAGGGGGAGCCCCGGCGCAGGGGGGGGAGAGCGCCGGGGCTCGTTCGTGGGGCCGGCCCCGCGGGGGCCGGCCGATGGCGGCACGTACGAGCGTACGGAGGACGCCGCTTACGCCGCCGCGTCGAAGCCGGTGTCGCGGGCCATCTTCTTCAGCTCCAGCAGCGCGTGCTTCTCGATCTGCCGGATGCGCTCGCGCGTCAGGCCGTGCTGCTTGCCGACCTCGGTGAGCGTGCGCTCGCGCCCGTCCTCGATGCCGTACCGCGCCTTGATGATGGACGCGGTGCGGTGGTCGAGCCGGCCGATGAGGTCTTCCAGCTCCTCGCTGCGCAGCAGCGTCAGCACGGACTGCTCCGGCGAGACCGCGGAGGTGTCCTCCAGTAGGTCGCCGAACTGCGTCTCGCCCTCGTCGTCCACCGACATGTTCAGGCTGACCGGGTCGCGGGCCCAGTCGAGCACGTCCGAGACGCGCTCCGGCTTGGTGCCCAGCTCGGCGGCGATCTCCGTGTGCTCGGGGTCGCGACCGTTCTCCCGGTTGAACTCGCGCTGTACGCGCCGGATGCGGCCCAGCTCCTCGACGAGGTGCACGGGCAGCCGGATCGTACGGGACTGGTCGGCGATGGACCGCGTGATGGCCTGCCTGATCCACCACGTCGCGTACGTGGAGAACTTGAAGCCCTTCGCGTAGTCGAACTTCTCGACCGCGCGGACCAGACCGGCGTTGCCCTCCTGGATCAGGTCCAGCAGGGGCAGCCCGCTGCGCGGATACCGGCGGGCGACGGCGACGACGAGGCGCAGGTTGGACTTGATGAAGACGTCCTTCGCGCGGGCGCCCTCGGCGGCGAGGGCCTCCAGCTCCGAGCGCTTCGCCTTGACGGCGCTGTCCTCTTCGACCTGGCCGTCCAGGATCTGCTGGGCGTAGACGCCCGCCTCGATGGTCTGGGAAAGCTCGACTTCCTTGGCGGCGTCGAGCAGGGGCGTACGCGCTATCTCGTCGAGGTACATGCCGACCAGGTCGCGGTCGGCGATCTCTCCGCCTACAGCGCGAACACTGCTTACCCCGTCAGTACCCTTGGCAGCGGTCTGACGACGGGCGACGGCACGGGTTGCCATGCGTGCTCCCTTGCGATGAGTCGGTCGCGGGATGGGGTGGAACTCCCTACCGGGTGCCCCGTCCGATGGAAAGAACGACTGGAATCCGGACAGAATTCCCAAGCCGCGCTCATATTTTTGTGATCATGCAGTACCCTGTGCCGCCACAGAGGGGGGTCCCGTGCTGCCGGAACCACAGGAAGTGCAGGTCAGGCCGGGCGTCGCCGGAGACCTCGACGCACTCACCGACCTCTACAACCACTACGTCCGTGAGACGGCGATCACGTTCGACACCGCCCCGTTCACACCGGAAGGGCGCCGTCCTTGGCTGCTCTCCCACCCTGAAGACGGCCCATACCGCCTTCTGGTTGCGCAGGAGGCGCCGGGCGGTCGGATTCTGGGTTACGCCACCAGCAGTCCTTTCCGCGCGAAAGCCGCCTATGCCACTTCGGTGGAGACCACCGTCTACTGCGCCGCCGGGGCGGGCGGGCGCGGCGTCGGGACGCTGCTGTACAAGGCGCTCTTCGAGGCCCTGGCCCAGGAGGACGTGCACCGCGCCTACGCGGGGATCGCCCAGCCGAACGAGCCCTCGCACCGGCTGCACCTGCGCTTCGGCTTCGAGCCGCTCGGCACGTACCGCGAGGTCGGGCGGAAGTTCGGCCGCTACTGGGACGTGACCTGGTACGAGAAGGACCTGCCCGGGGGCGCGCGCTGACCGGCGCCGGACCTCCTCACGCGACCGCCCCCTGATCCAGTTGACGGTTCCCCCGGGCGGGTGTGCTCTGGACATGAGTACGTGCGCACGTGAGGACATGAGGAGGGGCCGGCGAAAGGAGCCCGCCATGCAGACACCCGCCCACCACCACGGCGCCACCGCGGCCCGCCCGCAGCACCGGCCGCATGTCTCGGCCGGGATGGCCCTGCCGGTCACCGCGGCCGTGGTCTACGGTCTGTACGTCCTCTTCCTCGACCACAGCAACGGCGGCTCCTGGGGGCGCGCCGCGCTCCTCGCGCTGGTGGCGGCCGTGGTCACCGGCGCGCTCGGGCTGCTGCTGGTCCGCCGCCGCGCGGCCCTGACGACCGAGGTGCGGGCGCTCGCGTTCGGCGCGCTCTTCGGCTGCGCCATGGGCTTCCTGTACAGCCTGACGGGCCCGTCCGTGCTGCGGTCCGTCACGATGGGGGTGGTGCTCGGCGGCGCGCTGGCCCTGGTCTCCCTGTACGTCTTCCGCGCCCACGAGCCGCATGTGACGCGTTGAGGCGGCCGCATGTGACGCGCTGAGCGGGAGGAGGGCCGGACAGGATTCCCTCCGACCAAGGACGTAGGGCCTCGGACGGCTCGGAGCGCCCCAGGGAGTAGGGCCGCGGACCGTTACGGACCCGGTGCTCGCCGACCTAGCCTCGGCGCATGGAGATCACGAACGGGAATGGGAACGGGAACGGCGCACTCGACGAGGCCCTTGAGCGGCTGCACGCCTCGGGGCCGGAGTTCAACGGATACCTCAGCAACCACGGCCCGATGGCCGTGGAGGCGATGGCCCGGCACGGCAAGTCCGCCGTCGTGCACGGCTGGCTCGACGCGTACGAGACGAAGCTGGACGAGGCCCCGGGCACGCGGTACCGGATCACGGACGCCGACTGGCGCGAGGCGCTGGGCGACGTCGGCCGGGTCGCCGACTGGAACACGTACATCGGCGAGCAGCTCGCCGAGCGGCCCTGGCGCGCGGTGCTGGCCGAGTGGTGGCCGCGGCTGCTGCCCGGCATCGCGGGCGCCGCGACCCACCCGGTGATCCGGGTGGGGCACGCGGTGCGCACCCTCCTGGAGGAGGGCGAGGACGCGCCGCGCCGCGCGGAGCTGGCGCACGCCCTCGGCTACTGGGCCGCCCGTCAGCTGATGCTGCCCGTCGCCGTGCGCCCCTCGGGCGGCGCGTCGCCCACCGCGGCCCTGGCCGCGCTCCCCCGCATCGCCAAGCGGAACGTGACGGTCAAGGACGGCTACGCGCAGCTCCCGACCACCTCCGGCTGGCTCGCGACCGTCGATTCGCTGCGCGTGCCCGAGGACCCCGAGGCGGTGCGCGAGCAGCTGACCGCGCTCGTACGGGCCGCCACCCTCAACTACGCCGACTACGGGCACGGCAACGGCATCATGCTGGTGCACGCCGCCACCGCCCCGAACGCCGTGCTGCGCACCCTGCCCGCTCTCCCCGAGGAGCTGTGGGGCGCCTCGCTCGCAACGGCCTGGGCGGCCACCGCCGCGGTCACCGCCATCTACGCCGCCGACACTCCGCGCCCCTCCCCCGACGCTTCCTCGCTCACGCCCGAGGAGGTCTTCGAGCAGGCGGTCACGCACGGCGACGAGCACGCGATCAAGTTCGCGGACACCGCGCTGGACGTGGCGGCCGGGGCCGAGGACGGCGACACCCGCGCCCTGTCGGCCGCCCTGAACGCCATGCGGCTGATCGATCCGGAGGACGGCTGACAGTCGAAGGCCGACGGGCAACGCCTGAAGGCCCCACCGGCTGACAGCCGACAATTCCCAGCCGACTGCTGACATTTCGCAGCTCACAGCTCACAGCCGACGAATTCAGCCGCTGACCGCCCCACCCCGCCCCGCCTCACCCGAACTGGAGCGACCGCTTCGCCAACCCCATCCAGAAGCCGTCGATGACGCTGCGACCCCCGTCGAGGTCGCCGGCGGCGTCGGCGGCTCCGAGCGTGACGAACAGGGGCGCGAAGTGCTCGGTGCGCGGGTGCGCCAGGCGGCCCGCCGGGGCCTTGTGCTCGAAGTCCAGGAGGGCGTCCACGTCCCCGTCCGCCAGCGCCCGGCTCCCCCAGTCGTCGAACTCGGCCGACCATGAGGGCGGCTTCGGCCCCGTGTGCCGCAGCGCGGCGAGGTTGTGGGTGAAGAAGCCGCTCCCGACGATCAGCACGCCCTCGTCGCGCAGCGGCGCGAGGCGGCGGCCGATGTCCATCAGGCGGCGCGGGTCGAGGGAGGGCATGGAGACCTGGAGCACGGGGATGTCGGCGTCCGGGTACATCTCGACGAGCGGGACGTACGCGCCATGGTCCAGGCCCCGGTCGGGGATGTCCTGTACGGGCGTGCCGGCCGCGCGCAGCGTGGCGCGCACCCGGTCCGCGAGCCGCGGCGCGCCCGGCGCGGCGTACCGCACCCGGTAGTAGTGCTCGGGGAAGCCCCAGAAGTCGTGGACCAGCGGCACGGTCTCGGTGGCGCCGAGGGCGAGGGGCGCTTCCTCCCAGTGCGCTGAGATCATCAGTATCGCGGTGGGCCGGGGCAGTCCGGCGGACCAAGCGGCGAGCTGGCCGGGCCACAGCGCGTCGTCGGCGAGCGGCGGCGCACCGTGCGAGAGATAGAGGGCGGGCATACGCCCGCCGGTCGCGGGCGCGAACGCGGCGGCGGCCTCGGATGCGGGAACGGTGGCGGACACGTGCCTCTCCATGATTCCGGGTACTTGAACTCTCAAGCTAGTAAGCGCACCCTAACCCGAAATTGTTTAAACTTCAAGAATCCAGCTTCGAATGAAACAGTGGACGCCATGACGAACCAACCCGCGACAGAGACTCGCTGGCTCAACGACGAGGAGCAGAGCATCTGGCGCGCGTACCACCACGCCTGGACCCTCCTCGAAGACCACCTCGACCGCCAGCTGCAACGCGACGCCGGGATGCCGCACATCTACTACGGCCTCCTCGTCCTGCTCTCCGACGCCCCGCGGCGCCGGATGCGCATGACCGATCTCGCCCAGAACGCCAAGATCACCCGGTCCCGCCTCTCGCACGCCGTCTCCCGGCTGGAGAAGAACGGCTGGGTCCGGCGCGAGAACGTACCCGACGACAAGCGCGGCCAGCTCGCCGTCCTCACCGACGAGGGGTTCGAGGTCCTCAAGGCGAGCGCGCCGGGCCATGTCGCGGCGGTGCGCGCGGCCATCTTCGACCGGCTCACCCCCGAGCAGGCCAGATCGCTCGGCGAGATCTGCCGGGTGATGGCCGAGGGCCTCCAACCGGAGGGCGCCGACCTGCCCTGGCTGCGCTGACCTGCGCTGACCTGCGCTGACCTGCCCTGGCCGCGCTGACGGACGCGTGCCGGCCGCCGCGCGAGCGCGGGACCCCGGCGCCGTACGGGCGTGACACCCCCGCATGCCCGTGACCGCCGCCGTACGCCCGAGACGTCGACGTACGCCCGTACCCCCGGCGTACGCCCGTGACGGCGCCGTATGCCCCACCCCCGGCGTACGCCCGTAGCACCGCTGCACCCGCGCGCCCTCAGCGCCCGCGCCCGTAACTCGGCTCGCGCCCACACCCCGGCCCGCGCCCGTAACTCAGCGCACGCCCGTAACCCGGTACGCGCGTCCCGCGACCCGGCGCACGCCCGTATCGATCAGCGGCGCGGGCACGCAGAAGGCCCCTGCACGGCAGGGGCCTTTCACGTGTGTACGAGCGAGCCTCGCCCCCGTACGGGTCGGGTCAGTGCGCCATCACCGGAATGGCGTCCTCCAGCGCGACCTCGCCGTCGCCGGAGCCGGACTGGGCGCCGCCCTGGTGGCCGGCGTTGACGAAGACGAACGCGATGGCCGAGGACACCAGGAGGATGCCGAACGCCCACCAGATGGCGGTCGAGGTGCCGTGCATCATGGCGTTGAGCTTGAGCGCCTGGACGGACGCGGGCGTCGTGGCCGAGGCCACGTGCGACGTCGCGTACGCGGTGGTGGCGCTGGCCGCCACGGTGTTCAGGAGCGCGGTGCCGATCGCGCCGCCGACCTGCTGCGAGGTGTTGACCATCGCGGAGGCGACACCGGCGTCGCGCGGCTGCACGCCGTACGTGGCCAGGCTCATGGCCGGCATGAAGGCCGTGCCCATGCCGAGGCCCATCAGGACCAGGCCGGGCAGGATCAGCCCCGGGTAGGAGCTGCCCGCGCTGAGCTGGGTCAGGATCAGCAGGCCGATGGAGGCGACCAGGAAGCCCGGCCCCATCAGCAGCCGCGCCGGGACGCGGGTCATCAGCCGGGCGCCGATCTGCGTAGAGCCGGTGATCATGCCCGCGACCATCGGGAGGAACGCCAGACCGGTGGTGACCGGGGTGTAGCCCTTCACGACCTGGAGGTAGTAGGTCAGGAAGAGGAACAGGCCGAACATGCCGATGACGGCGAGGCCGAGCGCGAGGTAGACGCCGCCGCGGTTGCGGTCGAGCACGACGCGCAGCGGCAGCAGCGGGCTCTTCACCCGCGACTCGACGACCGCGAAGGCGGCGAGCAGCACGACGGCCGCGACGAACAGGCCGACGGTGATCCCTGCGCCCCAGCCGTCGGACTCGGCGCGGGTGAAGCCGTAGACCAGCGAGACCAGGCCGAGGCTGGCCAGGAGGACGCCGGGGATGTCGAGCTTGGAGGGGTTGCGGCTGCCCGCGGGCTCCCGGATCACGAAGATCGCGCCGGCCGCGGCGACGGCGGCGAAGGGGATGTTCACGAAGAACGTCCAGCGCCAGTCCAGGTACTCGGTGAGCACGCCGCCGAGGAAGAGGCCGATGGCCGCGCCGCCGCCGGCGATGGCGCCGAAGATGCCGAACGCCTTCGCGCGCTCCTTGGCCTCCGTGAACAGCACCGCGAGCAGCGACAGGGCGGCGGGCGCGAGCAGGGCGCCGAAGACGCCCTGGAGCGCGCGGGCGCCGAGCAGCGTCCCGGTGTTGTTCGCGATGCCGCCGAGGGCGGAGGCGACGGCGAAGCCGACGAGGCCGATCAGGAAGGCCCGCTTGCGGCCCCACAGGTCGGCGACGCGGCCGCCGAAGAGCAGCAGCCCGCCGAAGGCGAGGGCGTAGGCGGTGATGACCCACTGCCGGTTGCCGTCCGAGATGCCGAGGTCGGCCTGGGCGGAGGGCAGCGCGATGTTCACGATGGTGGCGTCGAGGACGACCATCAGCTGGGCCAGCGCGATGAATATGAGCGCTTTCCAGCGCCGGGGATCGAGTTGACGGACGGTATCTGGCATGGCGGTAGCCACCTAGCGGTGCGGAGGGCGGAAAAGCGGGACACAGGACACGACGTACGACCGGGTGCCGGGCGTGACACGGGACGTGCGGCGTACGACGGATCAGTTGAACGCTATGGACATCGGACGGGTCGGACAGGACGGACAGGACGGATACGGCGCGGGCGGGAAAGCGGCCCGGTCATGGCGTGCGGCGCAGGTCCTCCAGGGTCGCGGCGGCCCCGCTGAGTTCGGAGCGGGCCGGGGTCATCAGGCCGTCCAGGAACAGCTGGAGGTGCCGGTGCACGAATTGGTCGAAGTTCACGCAGCCGCTGCCGGGCAGCGGGCGGGTGAGCTGGGTGAGGGCCACCATCAGGTCGCCGACGGCGATGTCCGCGCGGAGCCGGCCCACGTCGCGGGCGGCGGCCATCAGCGCCTCGATCGCCCGCTCCAGGCGGTCGCGCGCCGCGGTCAGCTCCGGGTGGTCGCGCTCGACGCCTTCGGCGAGCAGCGGGCACAGGGCCCCGATCCGCTCGTCCGCCGCGGCGTGCACGAAGCGCCTCAGCGCCAGGAAAGCATCGGGCTCCTCAGCTCGTGCGCGCTCGGCCTGGTCCGCGATGCGGGACATGACCGAGAGGGTTACGTGGTGGATCAGTTCGGACCGATCCGCGAAGTGCCGGTACAGAGTGGCATTGCCCACCCCGGCCCGTCGAGCGATTTCATCGAGCGGGACCTCGACCCCGTGTTCGACGAGCGTCTCGCGGGCCGCCGCGACGAGCCGCTCGCGATTGCGCACGGCGTCGGCGCGGAGCCGGGGGTGCGCGGGCTTCGCGGCGGGGGCGGCGGCGGTGGCTGCCATCAGGGCACTCCTTTCACTGCGGATACGGCCGCGGGTGCGGCTGCGGCTACGCCCGCGGATACGCCCGCACGTACATCTGCGGGTACATCCGCGATACGGCCGCGGGTTCATCTGCGGATACGGCTGCGGATACGGCTGTGGGTGCGTCTGCGCGGGTGCGTCCTCGGACCCTCGCGGATGCGTATGTCTGATGCGTATGTCTGATGCGTATGTCCGATGCGTATGTCCGATGCGTACGGCCGCGGACCCGGACGTCCGCGGATGTACCCGCCGACCTGACCGCCGGCCGGTTCGCGTGCCGGCCTGTTCGCCGGTCTGCGAGTCGGTCCGCGGTTCGGTCTGCGGGGTGGCCTGCGGTTCGGTCCGCGGTTCGGTCTGCGGACGCGATCCGGGCCGGTGCGGTGCGGTTCGGTGCGGGATATCCGTACGTATCGGTAACTTCGCCCCCTGGAACCGGGGACTGATTCCCCGGTTGTGCGGGACGTATCTGTAAACGGGGAGGGGCTCCCCGGATATTTCACGAGGCGCGTGTGACCTGTGGCACATGCGGCGAATCCGGCACGGAGCCGCGCATTCAGCGCCATCACAGCCCGAAAACCCCTCCCTGACCCACCTCCGCCCGACACCCGTATGCCGTAGCCGGGAGAGCGCCCGGACACGCTCCGGAACAGGGTGAACACAGAGGGCGTCCGCGCTCAGGCGGCCGCTCCCGCACCCCGAGGTGATCGGCATGTCCCACATAGCCACCGCGCTCGTGGCCACGACGGTGACGACGGCGCTCGCCCTCCCGCTCACCGCGCCCGAGCCCGCCACGGCCCGGCCCGGCGCCCGCTCGGCGCCGCCCGCGGCTGCGGCCGTGGCCGCCGCCGACCGCCCGTACGGCCCGTGCGCGCTCACCGGGATCCAGGACCTGGTCTCCGAGACCGCGCACACGCCGCGGGGGTACGCCAGATCGAGCGGGACGGTGCGGGCCATCACCCTCTTCGTCGACTTCCCCGACGCGCCGGCCGACGGCACCGTGGCCGAGCGCTACGGCGAGTTCTTCCCACGGGCTTCGGAGTTCTTCCGGGCGGCCTCGTACGGGCGGCTGGACTACCGCGCCACGGCGCACGCCCGCTGGATCCGGATGTCCCGGCCGTTCGCCGCGTACGGCATCAAGCGCGGCACGCCCTTCGACCCCGCTTCCGACAGCGGTTACTACGCCGTGTCCAAGGAGATACTCGCGGCCGTCGACCGGGACGTCGACTTCAGCCGGTACGACGTCATCAACGTCCTGGCCGCCCCGAACGCCGGGCCGCCCGCCACCGAGACCGTCCTGTCCGTCACCTTCGGCGGCGGCCCGCTGGGGCTCGACACCGACGACGGCGTCCCCTTCACCAACGCCTCCTTCATCTGGAGCCGGCAGACCGGCGACAGCGCCTTCCGGGTCCTCGACCACGAGGTCGGGCACGCTTTCGGCCTGCCGGACCTCTACTACACCGACGGGTCCGGGCGGCCCCCGGCCGTCGGCCACTGGGACCCCATGGACGAGGACTGGGGGCCGAACAACGACTTCCTCGCCTGGCACAAGTGGAAGATGGGCTGGCTCGGCGCCGACCAGGTGCACTGCGTGCCGCACGCCGGCACCAGCACCCACACGCTGACCCCCACCACGACCGCCGACGGCACCAAGCTCATCGCCGTCCCGCTCTCCGGCCACCGCGCCATCACCGTCGAGGCCCGCGACCGGGGCCCGGTCGACGCGGCCGTCTGCCGTCCCGGCGTGCTCGTCGCCACGGTCGACACCACCGCGGCCGGCGGCACCGGCCCGGTCCGCGTCGCGGACGCCACGCCCGGCAGCGCGGGCTGCGCCGACGGGACCCCGAACGTGAGCCCGCGGCTGAGCGACGCCACGTACACGGCGGGCCAGACCTTCGCGGCCGACGGCGTGACCGTCGACGTACTCGGCCGGGACGACGCCGGCCGCTGGCGCGTGCGCGTCACCTCGGAGCGCTGAGCGGGCGCCCCCAGGCCCTAGGAACGCCGCGCCCCCGGACCACCAGGCCCCCGGGCCACCACGCCCCCGGATCACCAGGCCCTCGCACCCTCGCAGCCTCGGACCCTCGGACCGGAAGGGAACCGTCATGGACCCCAGCCGCCCCCGAATACGCGCGCCGCGCCGCGGCAGCGCCCTCGCCGCGACCGCGCTCCTCGCCGTCGTCGCCGCGGCCGCCGCGGGCTCCTCCCCCACAGCCACCGCCCCCGCCGCGCCGGGCGCGTCCGCCACGGGGCACCGGCTGGGGGCCGACCCGCGCCCCGGCACCGCCGACCCGTCCGAGGGCGGGTCCTGCGCCCTGTCCCCCGGCGCCGGGGCGCAGATGTCCGAGGGGCTGCCCACCGCGCCCGGCTATGTGCGCGGCACGGGCACGGTCCGCGCACTCACCCTCGCGATCGACTTCCCGGACGCCCCCGGGCGGGGCACGGCGCGGCAGCGGTACGCGGAGTTCTTCCCGCAGGTCCGGCAGTGGTTCCGGACCGCCTCGTACGGGCGGCTCGACTACCGCCCCGCGCTGCCGCTGACGCACTGGTTGCGGATGCCGCACTCCTTCCGCTCGTACGGCATCGAGCGCGGCTCCACCTTCGAGCCGGGGTACCGGCGGCTGCTGCGCGACCTCGCCCGCGCCGCCGCGGCGGCCCGCCCGGCCGTGGACTTCGGCCCGTACGACCTGGTGAACGTCCTGGTCACACCGAACGCCGGGCCGCCCGCCACCGACACCGTGCTGTCCGTCACCTTCAGCGGCAACGCCGACGCGCCCAGCGCCGACGGCGTGCCGCTCGCCAATGTCTCCTTCATCTACGGACGGCAGACCGGCCCGAGCGCCTTCCGCGTCCTGAGCCACGAGAACGGGCACGTCTTCGGCCTGCCCGACCTCTATACGGACGCCGGGGGCGGGAGCCTGGCCGGGCACTGGGACCTGATGTCGGAGGACTGGGGGCCGGGCAACGACGTCATGGCCTGGCACAAGTGGAAGCTGGGCTGGCTCACCGGGCGGCAGGTCCGCTGCGTCACCGGGCGCGGCGCGCACACCGAGCGGCTCACGTCGCTGAACGCGCCCGGCGGCGGCGTACGGCTGGTGTTCGTGCCGGTGACCCGGCACAGCGGGTACGCGGTGGAGGTCCGCCGCCGCGAGGGCAACGACGAGTCGGTGTGCCGGCCGGGCGTGCTCGTGTCCTGGGTGGACGCGTCGGTGGACACCGGCGGCGGGCCGGTGACGGTCGTGGACTCCACGCCGCACAGCGGCGGTTGCAGCCGCTCGCCCAATGTCGACGCGGAGCTGTCGGACGCGGCGTTCACGCCCGGCCAGGCGTTCACGGACCGGAGGCTGGGGGTCCGGATCGAGGTCTCGGGCGGGGAGCGGCACGGGGAGGAGCAACGGAACTACCAGGTCCGGATCGTCCGTCGCTGAGCCTGCCGGCGGGGCGGCCGGGCCCTACCCCAGGTGCCGCTTGCGCGCGTGGGTCCGCGCCTTCATCCGGTTTCCGCAGGCCGCCTTGGAGCACCAGCGGGCGGTTCCGGGGCGGCTGTGATCGACGCCAGGCTCCGGGGCGGCCCCGCACCCACCGCTCTCACGACAGGTACTGAACGCGCCGGGACTTTCGCCCCTTTTACCCCTCTCGGCAGTGGGCAGGTGTGCCGAAGACGGAGTGATCAAGTCCGAATCGACTGAACTGGAGACGCGGATGAGCACCTTGCCGGTGATCGCGGCGGCGGACGGCTCCCCCGACAGCGACCGGGCCCTGCGCTGGGCCGCGGGCGAGGCCCGGCGGCGGGGGGTGCCGCTGGAGGTCGTGCACATCTGGCCGTACGTCACCAAGATGCAGCCCGTGACGCCCGACGCCGTCGTGCCGGTCTCCGTGCCGAAGGAGGGCGAGGACCCGGTCCTCAACGCCGCCCGGGAGTTCCTGGAAGGGCTCCCCGACGGCCCGCCCGAGCTGCGCCTGCGCACCATCGGCGGCGACCCCGGCCACGACCTGCCGGAACTGGGCGCGGAGGCCGCGCTGCTGGTGCTCGGCTCGCGCGGGCGCGGCGGGTTCGCCAGTCTGCTGCTCGGCTCCAACGGCCTGGCCTGCGCGGCGCGCGCCGCGAGCCCGGTGGTGGTCGTGCCGCGGCCGGGCGACGAGGAGGGCGGCGCCGCCGACGCCGACGGCCGCCCGTACGGGCGCGTCACGCTCGGCCTCGTACCCTCCCCCGAGGCGCACGCGGCGACCGGTTACGCCTTCGAGGCGGCGGCGCGGTCGGGCTCCGTGCTCCAGGTGGTCTCGGGCTATCCGGAGCCGGTGACGCTGGCGAGCGCGTACGAGTTCGTGCTGCCGTACGAGCGGGAGACGGCGGAGTTCGCCGCGTCGCTCAAGCACGAGGTGAGCGTGCACCTCGCGCCGCACCGCGAACGCCACCCCGAGGTCGAGGTGGAGGTCCGCGTCGAGCCGGGCGACGCGGCGGGGCAGCTGGTCGACGCGTCGCGGGACGCCGACCTCGTCGTGGTCGCCCGGCGCCGCCGGAGGCTGACGATCGGTCACCACCTGGGCTCGGTGGCGCACGCGGTGCTGCTGCACTCGGCGTGCCCGGTGGCGGTGGTGCCCGACTCGGACTGACGGGCGGGCGGGGAGGCGGGCGCGTACAGGGCGAGACCCCCAAGGCCCCGGGAGCCCCGAGGGCTTCATGGCCCCCAAGGGCCGCACAGGCCCCACGACCCGCCTACGCGTCCTACGCGTCGAGCCAGTGGCGGCGGCCGAGGCTGATCAGCCTCAGCTGCCGCCGCGCCGTGCCCGCGATGCGCTCCGACTCCTCCGGCGTCGCCTCCAGGAAGGCGGACGCCGTCATCACCAGGTGGTCGACGTAGAGCGCGGCGAGCATGTGCGCGTCCCGCTCGCTCCAGCCCTCCAGCTCCGAATCGGCGCCCAGTGCCTCGGCCACCTCGTCGGCGAACCGCGCCAGCTGTTCGCCTATCGCCTCGCGCACGGCCCGTACGCCGCCGTGCCGTTCGCGCGCGACGAAGCGGACCTGGGCGGGGTACGCGCGTACGTGCTCGGCGACCACCTCGACGGTGCGGTCGATGCGCTCCTCGGCGCCGGCCTGGTCGGCGAGGACCGCGCGGATCATCGTGTGCAGGCTGCCGAGCGCCTCCTCGACCAGGGCGACGCCGAGGTCGGCCATGTCCCGGAAGTGCCGGTAGAAGGCGGCCGGGGCGACGCCGACGACGCGGGTGACCTCGCGCAGCCCGAGGCTGCTGAGGCTCTGGTCCTCCAGGAGGCGCAGTCCCGCGTCGAGAAGCGCCTGACGGGTCTTCTGCTTCTGGGCCTGCCGGACCCCGGTCGTGTGACTCATATCATTCAGTAAACAACCGTTCTCCGGATTGGGCAACGCTAGACTGAGGAAGTCAGTGAACAGTTGTCATTCCAATTGTTCACCCAAGACTGTCCACTCGACACCGGGTCGATCAAGGCCCCCTACTCGGAAAGGCCGGACATGATCTTCCTCGTCGCAGCATTCCTCCTGTTGGGGGTTCTCGTGGGCGCGGCGGCGCACACCCCCCTGCACTTCCTGCTCCCCGCCGCGGCCGCCATCGCCCTATGGCTGCTCGTCTTCACCGTCCGCGAACGTACGAAGGAGCGCTGACCCATGACCGTCTCCGCACCGGTACGCACCACGAACCCGGACCGCACCACGGACGTCGACAGCACAGCGAACGCCGAGAGCACCGAGAGCACCGCGCGGGCGACCCCCCAGCCGACCGGCCGCCGCCCACGCCGCACCGACGCCGACGGCATGGCGGTGGCGTCCTTCGTCCTCGGCCTCGTCGGCCTGCTGGTCTTCAACATCGTCCTCGGCCCCTGCGCCCTGGTCCTCGGAACCCTCGCGCTGGCCCGCTCCACCAAGCGGCGCGGCCGAGCCTGGCTGGGCCTCTCCCTCGGCGCCGCCGACCTGATCGTCCTCGCGGCCCTGGTCATAGCCGACGGCACCGTCTCGTGGAGCATCGGCGGCTGACGCCTCCTCAGCGGGCTTCAGACCGGCGGGGCGCTCTCCGCCGCCACCCGCTCGTACACGAGCGCCGCCGCGGCCAGATCCGCCACCGCGCCGCCCACCGACTTGAACACCGTGATCTGCTCGGCGTTCTGACGACCCTTCACCTCGCCCCGGCACAGCTCGGGGAGCGTGCCCGCGATGTCCTCGGCCCGCAGCGCGCCGGAGGCAATCGGCCGGAGCAGGTCGCCCGACTCGCGCAGCGCGGTCGGAGTGTCGACGAATACGGTCCCGCGGCGCACGCACTCGTCGTCCGCCTCGCGCATGGACGGCCGGAAGCTGCCGATGAGGTCGAGGTGGGCGCCGGGCCGCAGCCACTCCCCCTTGATGAGCGGCTCCTCCGCGAGCGTGGCGCAGGTGATGAGGTCGGCCTCGCGCGCCGCCGCCTCCAGGTCGGCGGCCGCCCGCGCCTCCATGCCGTCCGCCCGCAGCGCGGCCACGAGCGCCTCGGCCCGCTCCGGCCGCCGGTCGTACACGAGCACCGACGACGTGCCGACCGCACTGCGGTGCGCGGCGGCGGCCAGGCTGCCGATGTGCCCGGTGCCGACGACCAGGTGCACGTCGCTGTCGGGGCGCGCGAGGTAGCTCGCGGCGAGGGCTGAGGTGGCCACGGTGCGCCGCCGGGTGAGTTCGTCGCCGTCGATGAGGGCCAGGTGCTCGCCGGTGGTCGCGTCGGCGAGGACGTACGCGGAGGACAGCGCGGGCCTGCCGAGTTCGGAGTTGGTGGGGAAGACGTCGACGAGCTTCACCCCGAGGTAGCCGCCCTCGGACCAGGCCGGCATGAGCAGCAGCGTCGCGCCGGGGGCGCCGTCGACGGCGTGGTGGTGGCGGTCGGGCGCGTGCGCGCCGCGGGCGAAGCCGTCGCGCAGCGCGGGGATGAGGGCGTCGAACTCCAGGTGCCGCGCGGTCTGTTCGGCGGAGATGTTGAGCATGCGTTCTCCCGGGGGCGCTCTCAGGCGTCCAGTTCGAGGTCGGTGCGGGGGATGGCTTGGCAGGTCAGGCACGTGCGGTCGGGCAGGCCGTCGCTGGGCTCGACGCGGTGCGCGACCTCGCCGGAGAGTACGGTCACGGCGCAGCTCTCGCACTGCCCGACACGGCAGCCGCTCGGCAGCGCGAGCCCTTCCCGCTCGGCGACGTCCAGCAGGGTGCCGTCGGTGCCGCGCCAGGTCACCTCGCGGTTCGAGCGGGCGAAGCGCACGGTGTGCCGGGCGTCGTCGGCCACGGCGATCTCGCGGGCGGCGGCGTGGAACTTCTCGGAGAAGATCTCGAACCGCGGCACGCCCCGCGCCCGCAGTCCGTCGGTCAGGTCCGCCAGCATGTCCTCGGTCCCGCAGAGATAGAAACGGGCGCGGCGCTCGATGAGGTCCGCGGAGACGTCGGCGGCGCTCATCCGGCCCGGCCGGTCGTACGTACGGCCCTGCTGGTCGCCGGCCAGGGGGCGGCTGTAGTGGTTGACGACGCGCAGCGCGGGCAGCCGGGCCGCGAGTTCGGCGATGCGGTCGGCGAAGGCGTGGCCCTCGGAGTCGCGGTTGCCGTAGTGCAGGACGACCTCGGGGACCGTGCCGCCGACGGCGGCCAGTGTCTCCAGGTAGCCGAGGAAGGGCGTGATGCCGACGCCGGTGGCCATCAGCACGACGGGGAGTTCGAGGTCGGTGGGGATGGCGAAGTTCCCGTCGGGGCCGGTGGCCGCGACCCGGTCGCCGACGCGCAGCCGCTCGTGCACGAGTCCGGAGAAGCTGCCGCCGGGCACGTGCCGGATCGCGACGCTGTACCCGTCGTGGCCCCCGCCTCCGGTGCGCCGTGCGGGGCCGGTGAGGGAGTAGCTGCGGTCGGCCGCGTCGGGGTGGTGCAGCGTGAGGTGGGCTCCGGCGCGGTGGCCGGGCAGCGGCCGCCCGTCCAGCGGCTCCAGCCGTACGGTCAGTACGTCCGGCGACTCGCGCTCCAGCGCCACGACCCGGAACTCCCGGCGCCCGGCGAGGTCCGTCTCGTCGTGGGCGGGCCGGATCTCGCAGGAGGCCGACCGCATGGGCACGGAGCCGCTGACGGGGTCGGTGAACTCGTCGTCGATCAGCAGGTTGTAGTTGGCGCTCGTCCCCTCGTCTCCGCCGCCCGCGAGCGCGTCGTACCCGGGCAGTCCGAGATCGGGCGCGGACTGCCACCAGCCGTACTCGGCGACCGCGACCGAGGGGTGCAGGCTGTCGTCGATACGGGCGCGCATGCGGATGGCGGCGTTGCGGGTGGTGAGCCGCACCCACTGGCCGTCCCGGATGCCGCGCTCGGCGGCGGCCTTCGGCGCCAGGTCCACGGTGGGGTCGGGGGCGCGGCGGCGCAGGGAGGTCAGGGAGCGGTGCTGGCTGTGGCAGAAGTACCCGTTCTTGGCGCAGGTCAGCGTCAGCGGGTAGCGGCCGTCGGGGGCGGCGGGGGGATCGGTGTGGACGGGCACGGGCGGGTAGCCGTGGTCCGCGAGCCGCTGCGAGTACAGCTCGACGCGGCGGGTGGGGGTGTCGAAGCCGGTGACCGTGCCGGGGGCCGTGCCGGAGTCCGCGCCGGGGGCCGTGCCGGGGTCCGCGCCGGAGTCCGTGCTGGGGTCCGCGCCGGGGTCCGTGGGCTCCGCGTACTTGCGGTACCGGGTGCGCAGCGGCAGCCGCTCGCCGCCGGGGCGTTCGCGCAGCTCGGCGGTGGTGAGGCCGAGGGGGGCCAGCTGGTGGTCCCAGGCCGCCTCGATGTCGCCGCCGAAGAACTCCTCGCCCATCCCCAGCCGCCCGGCGAGGTCGAAGACGATCTCGTTGTCGGACCGGGACTCGCCGACGGGGTCCGCCATGCGGGGCCGCAACTGCACCTGTTCCTGGGCGCGTTGGCTGATGCCGAAGCCGGCCCTGATCCCCTCGTGCTCCCAGGGGCTGTTCACCGGCAGCACGATGTCGGCGAGTTCGGCGGTCGGGGTGGGGAACAGGTCGAGGTGGACGGCGAAGTCCAGGGCGCGCAGGGCCTCGGCGGTCCGCCGCGGGTCGGGCTGGGACATCAGCAGGTTGGCGCCGAAGGCGACCATGGCCCGTACGGGGTAGGGCTCGCCGGTGGTGATGGCCGTGCAGAGATCGCGGGCGTTCACCCAGCCGTGGGCGGGCGGGCCCAGCGGGTGCTCGCGCAGCCCGAGCGCCTTCGCCCGCTGCTCGGGGGCGAGCTGCCCGAAGTCGGTGGGGGCGTTGACGGGATGACTCGGCAGGACGACGTTGCCGCCGGGCGCGTCGAAGGAGCCGGTGAGGGCGTAGAGGGTGGCGATGGCCCGGTCGGTCTGGGTGGCGTTGGTGTGCTGCCCGACGCCGGTCCAGGAGTGGTACGTGACCGACTCGGCCCGCCCGAGCACGTCGGCGAACTCGCTCAGCTGCCGCTCCGGCACGGTCGTCACCTCGCTGGTGCGCGCGAGGGGCCACCGCGCGGCGGCCTCCGCGTACCGCTCGAAGGCCGGTACGCACTCCACCGGCCCGCCGCGGGTGGCCACCCGCCGCCGGCCCGCCAGCGCGAGCCGCTCGGGGTGGGCCGTCGCGTACGCCGTGTCGCAGACGCGCGGCGCCCGCTCGCTCTCGTCCCAGGCGACGTAGCCGGCGGCGCCCGGCCGGATGTCCTCGGCGCGCAGGAAGCGGCCGGTGTCGGTCCGTACGAGCAGCGGCCCGTTGCTCCACGCGCGCAGGAAGGCGGAGTCGTGCGTGCCGCGCTCCATCAGCAGGTTGGCGAGGCCGAGGGCCAGGGCGGCGTCGGTGCCGGGGAGCACGCGCAGCCAGTGGTCGGCCTGGAGGGCGCTGGTGGAGCGGCGGGGGTCGACCACGGCCAGCTTCGCGCCGCGCGACCGCGCCCGGCCGAGGGCGGTGGACTGGGCGAGCCAGGTCTTCGCGGGGTTGTGGCCCCACAGGATGGAGAGTTCGGCGGCCTCGTAGTCGGGCATGGGCAGGCCGCAGCCGAAGGTGAAGGCGTGCGCGTAGTCCTTGTGCCAGTTGCAGATCTCGGTGGAGTAGCAGATGTTCGGGCTGCCGAAGAGCCGGATGAACCGCTCGATCCAATCGATGGAGTCGGACAGCGGCGAGCCGCTCGGCGAAGCCACGGCGAACGCCACCGCCTCGGGCCCGCTCACGGCCCGGATCCGGCCGAGCCGCTCGGCGGTCTCGGACAGCGCCTCCTCCCAGCCGATGGGCCGCCAGCGCGGGTCCGGGTCGGACTTCGGCGTGGTGCGGCGCAGCGGCCGGGTGAGTCTGCGGGGGCTGCGCACGATCTCGGGGGCGGCCCGGCCCTTGGGGCACAGGGCGGCGCCGGTGGGGTGCTCGGGGTCCGGCTCCACGTCGAGGAGGGCGCCGTCGCGGACCGTGTACACGGCGCCGCATCGGGAGCGGCACAGCGTGCAGTACCCCCGCACGCGCTGGGTGCTGTCGGGCTGCGCGCCCATAACTTACCCTTCAGTAGTCGGTTACCGATGACCGATTACGGCTCGCAGGTAGGCTGCGACCCTTACGGCGACGTTGTCAAGGGGAGGCGAACGGTGAACGTCGGACCAACAGCGGGACGGACCGGGCCGCCTCCGGCGTCTTCGGGGCTGCCGGGCGCCGGGCGGCTGCGCCACGTCAGCCTGCGCGAACAGTGCCTGGCGGTGATCCGGCAGGCCATGGTGTCCGGCGAGATCCGGTCCGGCGACATCTACTCCGCCGCCGCGCTCGCCGCCAAGCTCGGCGTGTCGAGCAGCCCGGTGCGCGAGGCCATGCTGACCCTGGTCAACCAGGGTCTGCTGGAGCCCGTACGCAACCGCGGCTTTCGCGTCGTGGCGATGAGCGACGACGACCTCGACGAGATCTACGACATGCGCCTGCTGCTGGAGGTCCCCGCCACGCTACGGGCGGCCCGCCGGGCCGGCCCCGCGGACCTCACGGAACTGTCCGCCCTCGCCGCCGAGATCGAAACGGCCGCGCACGACGGCGACGTCGCCGCCTTCCTCGACGCCGACCGCCGCTTCCACCTCACCCTGCTGTCCCTCGGCGGCAACCGCCGCCTCATCGACACCATCGCCAACCTCCGCGACCAGACCCGCCTCTACGGCCTCGAAAACCTCGCGGAACGCGGCCTGCTCCCCGACTGGGCGGACGAACACCGCGAGCTGCTGTCCGCGATCTCGACAGGCGACGAAACGCGCGTCGAGACCCTCATCCGCCACCACCTGCGGCACGTACGCGGCGAACAGGAGACGGCGGGGCGGCGACAGCCGGGCGAGCCTGGCACGCCGACGGACCCGCCGCGGTGCGCCGGATGAGGGCCGGGCAGAATGCCGGGCAGAATTTCGCCTCCGACCGGGACGCCGCTTACACCACACCTGGGGACTCTGAAGTGACGGGGGGCAAGAGGTCGTTCCCGGTATGGAAGAAGCTCGTCTTCGCCGGCGCGGTCTGCGCCCTTGTGTTGGGCGGGCTCAATTTGGGCTGGAATACTAATACGTTCGGGCCCGACGAGCTGTGTCACGGGCTGCTGCCCGCCGGGGAGATGGAGCGGGCCCTGGGCCGGTCCGGGCGGCTTGAAAGCGACGATTACAAGAACGCCCCCGGAAAGGGCGACGTGGAATTCCGCTGTTCCGTCCGGCAGACCTCGAAGCTGCTGGGGCGCAAGGATGCCGAGGTACGGATCGGTGCCTACCAGGAGCGCGCCGACTTCGCGTTCACGTCAGCCGCGTGGCGCGCTCCCGCCCGGATGTCCTACATCTCAGGTCCCGCCACCGGCGCCGTCTCCGACTCGACCGGGTGGGTCATGCTCCCCGAGTCGTGCTGGGGAAAGTCGGGCGACAGCCCACTGACGGAGAAGCCACCCGTGTACGTCATCGAGGCGAGCGCCACGGGCGCGGGAATGAAACAGCGGGAGCTGGCGCGGATGCTCGTCAAGGCGGCTGACGCCGTTTCGCAGCGGGCCGGTTGCGCCCCTGGGCACGCCGCTACGGATCCGGAGCCGCTGCCGGCGGCATCGGTGCGGCCCATGGATTCCGCGAAGGTGTGCGGGATTCCGGGGCTCGCCCTGGACGTCTCGGGCGACACGGCGAAGGGGCGGCCGGTCGAGCGGGCGCGTTCCCTGTCCGCCAGGACCGAACCCGTATGGGCCTGCGATCTGCTCCTGGGCGAAAAGAGGGTGCCGTACGCGAGTTTCGCCGTAGTGCGGGACAAGCGGATGACGTCGGCCATTTCCCAGTCCCTGGCCCACCGCTCCCCCGACGCGGGGGTCATGGCTCCGTGTGGGGGCCGGAACACATACTTCACCATGAAGGCGGGCGCCGGATACTCGATAGTCGCCAAGGGGTCCGGAACCCGGCTGCCGGACGAGAAGACCCTCTTCAAGACGTTCGTGGACGCCGCCAAGAAGCAGTTGGGCTGCGGGAC
This sequence comes from Streptomyces sp. NPDC050610, assembly GCF_040654875.1. Taxonomy (NCBI): domain Bacteria; kingdom Bacillati; phylum Actinomycetota; class Actinomycetes; order Kitasatosporales; family Streptomycetaceae; genus Streptomyces; species Streptomyces sp. NPDC050610. The sequence continues at coordinate 216,865 of NZ_JBFAIV010000010.1, forward strand.
TTCCGCGCCGTAGCCCCAGCCGGAGAGCTCCGGCAAGCCCGTCACCCCAGCCCGTCGGCCCCGACCACCCGTACCGCCGACTCGTCCAGCAGGGTCTCGCCGACAGGCTGTACGTGCCCGTCGAGGTCGAGGACCGGGGACGCCTCCTTGTACCAGGACTCGATCACGGCGTTGCCCCAGAAGTCGCGCCGCCGGTCGTCGTGGACGCTCCAGCGGTACGTCTCGTGGTCGGGGTCGCCGGTGTAGTAGTCGGAGGTGTAGATCTCCACGCGGTGGCCGTCGGGGTCACGGAGGTAGAGGTAGAAGGCGTTCGAGACGCCGTGCCGGCCCGGGCCGCGCTCGATGTGGTGTTCCTCGCGGAGCGCGCCCAGCAGGTCGGCGGTGCGCAGCACTTGGTGGGACTCGTGGGTGGCCACCCCGAGGTGGTGCAGGCGCGGGCCGGCGCCGCCCGTGAAGGCCACGTCGTGGACGGTCTGCTTGCGGAACATCCAGGCCGCGTACAGCTCGTGCGCGTCGCCCTCGATGGTCTCGGAGCAGCCGAAGCCGAGGGAGGTGTAGTGCGCGTAGGCCGCCGGTACGTCCGGGGTGCAGATGTTGAAGTGGTCCAGGCGGGCGATCTCCGCGCCGCGCCGCAGGTCGTACCGCTGGATGAGCCGTTCGGCGGGCTCGATCCCGTGGAAGAACTCCACGGGGAAGCCCAGCGGATCGAGTACGCGCACGGCGTCGCCCACCCCGCGCGTCCCCTCGCCCTTCGGCACCCGGCGCACGGGCCGGCCGAGCGCGGTGAAGAACGCCTGGGCCCGGTCCACGTCGGCCTCGGTCCGTACCCGGTAGGCGAGGTGGTCCAGGGCCGCCGCCTCGCCCGCGCGCAGCACGAGGGAGTGGTGGGTCAGCTCGTCCGTACCGCGCAGGCAGAGGCAGTCGTCGTCCTCGTACTGGACGTGCAGGCCCAGCACGTCGGCCCAGAACCAGCGGGACCGCGCGAGGTCGGTGACGACGAGCTGGGCGTAGCCGGAGCGCACCACGTCCGGCGGGGGCGGGAGTTCGCGGCCGGCGGGGTCGGACCGGTCGGCACGGTCAGTGCCGTCGGCACGGTTGGTCCGGTCAGTGCGGTCAGTGCGGTCAGTGCGGTCAGTCATCGTCCGCGCTCCCGAACCGCGGCACGCCCGTATCGCCCAGCGCGACCGACACGAGCTGCCGCTCCGTATAGAAGTCGATGCTGCTCTCGCCGCCCTCCCGGCCGACCCCCGACGCCTTGACCCCGCCGAACGGTGTGCGCAGGTCGCGGACGTTGTGGGAGTTGAGCCAGACCATCCCCGCCTCGATGGCCTGGGCCACCCGGTGCCCGCGCCCGAGGTCGGAGGTCCATACGTAGCCGGCCAGGCCGTACCGGGTGTCGTTCGCCAGGCGGACGGCGTCCTCCTCGTCCCGGAAGGAGGTGATCGCCGCGACCGGGCCGAAGATCTCCTCGCGCCAGATCCGCATGTCCGGGGTGACGTCGGCGAAGGCGGTGGCGGCCAGGTAGTTGCCGGTCGGCAGGTGGGCGGGGCGCTCGCCGCCCGCGACCAGGCGGGCGCCCTGCTTCCTGCCCGCGGCCACATACCCCAGCACCCGCTCGTAGTGCTCGGGGTGGACGAGCGCGCCGATCTCCGTCGCCGGGTCGTCGGGCCGCCCGACCCGCGTACGGTCCGCGCGCTCCGCGAACCGGGCGACGAACTCGGGATAGACCGACTCCTCCACGATGATCCGCGAACCGGCGGTGCAGCGCTCCCCGTTGAGCGAGTAGACCCCGAACAGCGCGCCGTCCACGGCCGCCCCCAGATCGGCGTCGGCGAAGACCACGCACGGAGACTTGCCGCCCAGCTCCATCGACAGCCCCTTGAGCCCCTCGGCCGCCGTCCGCATGATGGTCCGCCCGGTCGTCGTCTCGCCGGTGAAGGAGATCAGCGGTACGTCCGGGTGCCCGGCCAGCGCCGCGCCCGCCGTCTCCCCCATGCCGTGGACCATGTTGAAGACCCCGTCGGGCAGCCCGGCCTCCGCCATGATCTCCGGCCACACGGAGGCGGACAGCGGGGTGAACTCGGCGGGCTTGAGCACCACGGCGCAGCCCGCGGCGACGGCGGGGGCCAGCTTCCAGCTCTCCAGCATGAACGGGGTGTTCCACGGGGTGATCAGCCCCGCGACCCCGATCGGCTTGCGGACGACATAGCCGACCTGCGCGGACGTACGGAACGCGGCCTCGTGCAGGGCATTGATCACGTCCGCGAAATAGCGGAAGTTCTCGGCGGCGCGGCGGGCCTGTCCGCGCGCCTGGGTGATGGGCAGCCCCGTGTCGAAGGACTCCAGCTCGGCCAGCCGGTCCTCGCGGGCCTCGATCGCGTCGGCGATCCGGTGCAGCACCCGGCCGCGCTCGCGCGCGCTCATCCGCGGCCAGGGGCCGTGCGCGAACGCCTCCCCGGCGGCGGCCACCGCGGCCGCGATGTCGCGCGGCCCGCCGGCGGCGACCTCGCAGTACGGGCGGTTGGACGCCGGGTCGGCGTTGGGGAACGTATGCCCGTCGGCGGACTCGGTGTGGGCACCGCCGATGTAGTGGCGGATGAGCTTGGGGAGGTCGTCCGGGGTACGAGGGGTCATGGCGGGCCTCCGGGGATCGGAGCGGTTGACGGGCTGGCGTCGTCGGGCATCAGGCATCGTCGGGCATCGAAAAGTCGGCGGGCCGGGTGCCGGGCATCAGGTGTCAGACGTCGGGTGCCATACATCAGTTTCAGACATCTGGTTCGGGCATCAGGCATCGAAGGAGAGCAGGTCGGCGGCGGCCGCACGCAGTTCCCGGATGCGGGCGACCCCGGCCTCGGTGGGCTGGATCAACGGTGCGCGCACATGGCCGGACGCCAGCAGCCCGGCGTCCGCCAGCACCCACTTCGCCGGGGCCGGATTGGTCTCCACGAAGAGCAGGTCGACCAGCGGGTGCAGCCGGTAGTGCAGTTCGCGGGCGCCCTCGTGGTCGCCCGCCTCCCACAGCTCGTACATCCGGGCCACGGGCGCGGGCGCGATGTTGGCCAGGGCCGAGACGAAGCCCGCGCCGCCGAGCGCGAGGAGCGGCAGGCAGAGCAGTTCGATGCCGGACCACATCAGCAGTTCGCGGCCGCAGGCGTGGTACGTGCGGGAGAAGTGCTCGAAGTCCTTGGTGGTCTCCTTGACACCGACGATGTTCTCGAAGTCGAAGAACAGCCGGGCCACGGTCTGCGGCGCGATGTCGACGGCGGTGCGCGAGGGCACGTTGTAGACGACGAGCGGCAGGTCGGGGAACTCCTCGGCGACGGCCGCGTACCAGCGGTAGAGGGCCTCCTGCGTGGGACGCGCGTAATAGGGGGTGATCACCAGCGCCGCGTCCGCGCCCAGGTCGCGGGCGGCGGCGGTCAGCTCCATGGTCTCGTCCAGCCGCGCCGAACCGGTGCCGGGCAGGAACGGCGCCCGGTCGTCGATGACCTCGGCCGCCGCCTCCATGGCCGCGATGCGCTCGGCGGTGCGCAGGGCGCCGGGCTCGCCGGTGGAGCCGCCCAGCGAGATGCCGTGCGAGCCCGAGTCGAGCTGCCAGTCGACGAGGGCGCGCAGGCCGTCGAGGTCGAGGGCGCCGTCCTCGCTGAAGGGGGTGACGACGGGGGCTATGGAGCCCCGGATGCGGCGCGGGTCGCTGCGGAATCTCACTGTGCCGCCTCCTGCGGTAGGCCGGGGAATCGCCGGCCGGTGAGCCAATGCTCGTACTCGGGCTGCCAGTCGGCGCCCAGCGGATAGAGGCCCTCGATGGCGGCGCCCTCGGCGACGCGTTCGGCGATGAACTGCTCCTGTAGCTCCTGCTCCTGGGCGTCGGCGATCAGCTCGGGCAGCAGCAGCGGCGGCAGGACGACCACACCGTCGGCGTCGCCGACCAGCACGTCGCCCGGCTGCACGAGGGCGTTGCCGCAGGCGATCGGCACGTCCGTGTCCCAGGGGATGTGGCGGCGGCCCAGCACCGCCGGGTGCACGGAACCGGAGTAGACCGGGAGGTCGAGCGCGGCCACGGCGGCGCTGTCCCGCAGCCCGCCGTCGGTGACGATGCCCGCGGCCCCGCGCCGGTGGGCGCGCAGGGCGAGGATGTCGCCCAGCGTGCCCGCGTCCGCCTCCCGCCGGGCGTCCATGACCAGGACCTCGCCGGGCCGTACGGACTCCACGGCGCGCTTCTGGGCGTTCATGCCGCCGGTGTGCGCCGGGGCCAGGTCCTCGCGCAGCGGCAGATAGCGGAGCGTACGAGCCGTGCCGACCAGCTTCAGGTCGGGGCGGGTGGGACGCGCGCCGTCCACGAAGAAGCCGTTGTAGCCGCGTTTGCGCAGTTGGGAGGCGAGGGTGGCGACGGAGATCGCGGTGAGGGCGGCGCGCTGGGTTTCGGTGAGGGCTTGCTCGTACGGGGCGGTGGCTTGCGGTTCCGGCGTACGCCCGTACGCCGCCGTACGCCCGTACAGGTCAGTACGCCCTTGGGGTGCCGTACGTCCGTACAGGTCCATCCGCCCTTGAGGCGCCGTACGTCCGTAGGCCGCGGCCCGGTCCTCCGGCCGAGGCCCCGGCATCGCGCCGAAGTCGGCCAGCGGGCCGTCCGCCTCCGCGACGCGGTTGGCCAGCCTGCCGGTCGACTGCCCGTCGCCGCCGGTGACCTCCACCGCCACCAGATCGCCCGGCACGACGACGCTCGCCCCGCTCGGGGTGCCGGTGAGGATGACGTCGCCCGGCTCCAGGGTGATGGTGCGGGAGAGGTCGGCGATCAGCTGGGCGAAGGGGAAGAGCAGGTTGTCGCTGGTGTCGTCCTGCGCGGGCTCCCCGTTGACCCAGGTGCGCAGGCGGAGCGCGGCCGGGTCCAGGGTGCGGGCGTCGAGCAGCCGGGGCCCGACGGGGGTGAAGCCGTCGGCCCCCTTGGAGCGCAGGTTGGAGCCGGCGTCGGCGTGGCGCAGGTCGTACACGCCCGCGTCGTTGGCGGCGGTCACCCACCGGACGTACGACCAGGCCGACTCCGGGGACGCCTGCCGGACCCGCTCGCCGAGCACCAGCGCGATCTCGCCCTCGAAGGCCATCAGTTCGCACCCCTGCGGCCGGATGAGCCGGTCGCCGCTGCCGGCGAGGGAGGTGGGGGGCTTGAGGAAGTAGGAGGGCCGGCCGGGGAGGCGGCCGCGTTCGGCGGCGCGGCTGCGGTAGTTGAGGTGAACGGCGACGATCTTGCCGGGGGCGGACCCGAGCGGGTGGGGCATGGCGGCTCCGGGGTTCTCAAGGCACCGAGAGGGAGCGGGAGGCGGAGAAGAGGGGGAAGCGGGAGGAGGGAGAGGCAGGCAGGGAAACGGTGTGTGGTCCGAGTCTGCGGACGCCCGCCGGGAGCTTCTTGTCCGAGAACGCACACCCTTTGACCGGCGGCGAACGCCGCCGCGCCACTCACCCTTGGCAACGGCGGCGGGTCCCGGCAGCATGGCCCGGGCATGCACGCTCCTGGTGGGAGGCGCGGTGTCCCTGACCCTGCGCACGGCAGGCCTGTCGGCCGCCGAGCGCTTCGATTTCTGGCGCAGCGTGATCTGCGACGCGTTCGTGCCGCTGCGCGCGGACCCGGGCGCGGGCCCCTTCCAGGGCGAGCTGCACGGCGTGCGGCTGGGCGAGCTCCAGGTCACCGAGATCGCCGCGACCGCGCACGCGGTGCACCGCACTCCGCGCGCCATCGCCGCCTCCACCGAGGACTACTTCAAACTCGGCCTCCAGCTGCGCGGTTACTGTGTGCTGAGCCAGGACGGCCGCGACGCCCCGCTGACGCCGGGCGACTTCGCGGTGTACGACACCACGCGCCCGTACACGCTCGCCTTCGACGACAGCTACCGCCAACTGGTGCTGATGCTCCCCCGCCCGCTGCTGCGCATCCCGCCGCGGGACGTGGCCCGGATGACGGCCGTCCGCGTCTCCGGGCAGCGGGGCACGGCCGCGCTGGTCTCGGCGCTGCTGCTGCGGCTGGCCGGGCATCTGGAGGAGTACGAGCGGACCGGCGGCGTACGGCTCGCGGACAACATCGTGGACCTGCTGGTCACACTGGTCGCGGACCAGCTGGACGGCGCCGACGCGCGCCCCGCGTCCGGGCGGCGGGCGCTGCTGACGCGGATGACCACGTTCGTCGAACAGCATCTGGGCGAACCGGACCTGGGCCCCGAGATGATCGCCGCCGCGCACTTCGTCTCGACGCGCTATCTGCAAAAACTGTTCCGGGCGGAGGGGACCACGGTCTCCTCGTGGATTCGCGCGCGGCGGCTGGAGCACTGCCGCCGCGACCTGCGGGACCCGCGGCAGGCGGGCCGGCCGGTGGGCGTGATCGCGTCGCGCTGGGGCTTCGTGGACGCGGCGCATTTCAGCCGGGTGTTCCGGGCGGCGTACGGGGCGAGCCCGCGCCAGTTCCGGCTGACGGGCGGGGCGGACGCGGGGTGGCCGCCGAGCGGGGTGTGAGCAGCGCTGGACAAGGGCTGTTCGCCCACGGTCAAGCGCCGCACGCCGCGGCCCGGAAGGCTGGCGGTCATGGGGCGCGGGCCGCGGCAGAGACGGCTGACGGCCGAGACGGCTGACGGTCGTGGCACGCGGCCCGCACCCCGGACGACTGACGACTGACGACTACTGACGACTGACGATCACGGGGTGCGGGCCGGGGGGCCGTACCGCCCCGTATCCGCATACGGAAGGAGCCAGATGCGGCCAGTGAGGACGACCGCCGTGGACGAGACGCGAGGGCGGCTGCTGATCGGCGGCGAGTGGCTGGAGGCGGCCGACGGCGCCGGGTTCGCGAGCCACGATCCGGCGAGCGGGGCGGTGACCGGATGGGTGGCGGAGGCGGGTGAGGCGGATGTGGACGCCGCGGTGACGGCGGCGCGTGTGGCGCTGACCGACCCGGCGTGGGCGGGGATCACGGCCGCGGAACGGGCCCGGCTGCTGTGGCGTACGGCCGAGCTGATCGAGGAGCACGCGGAGGAGCTGGCGGAGCTGGAGACCCGCGACCAGGGGCAGCCGATCGGCGTGGCGCGGGGCGTGAGCGTCGCGGGGGCGGCGGAGCACTTCCGCTACTACGCCGGGTGGTGCACCAAGATCGAAGGCGCGGTCGCGCCCGTGAGCTTCCCCGACACGGTGCACTACACGCGGCGCGAGCCGGTGGGCGTCTGCGCGCTGATCACCCCGTGGAACTTCCCGCTGATGATCGCCTCCTGGAAGCTCGCACCCGCGCTGGCCTGCGGAAACACGGTCATCGTCAAACCTGCCGAGCAGACGCCGCTGACCACTCTGCGACTGGTCGAGCTGATCGGACGGGCGGGCGTGCCGGCCGGCGTGGTCAACCTCCTCACCGGCGGCCCGGCGCCGGGCCGGGCCCTGGTGGCGCACGCGGGCGTGGACAAGGTCTCGTTCACCGGTTCCACGGCCGTCGGCCGCGACATCGTCCGCGCCTGCGCCGGAAACCTCAAACGCCCCACCCTGGAACTGGGCGGCAAGGCCCCGAGCATCATCGCGGCCGACGCCGACATCGACGCGGCGGTCGCGGGCAACCTCCGTGGCGCGCTGCTCAACTCGGGCCAGGTCTGCGCCGCGTACACCCGCTTCTACGTCGACCGCCGCCGCGCGGACGAGTTCACAGCCAAACTCGCCACGGCCGCCGCCGCCCTGCGACTGGGCCACGGCCTCGACCCGGCCACCGAGATCGGCCCGCTCGTCAGCGCGGAACACCTGGCCAAGGTCGACGCGGGAGTCCGCTCGGGCATCGCCGACGGCGCTGAAGTGGTCACCGGCGGCGCCCGCGCGGACGGCGCCCTGGAGGACGGCCACTTCTACCGCCCGACCGTCTTCGCCGGCGTCCGGGACGACATGTCGGTCGTACGCGACGAACTCTTCGGCCCCGTCCTGCCCGTACTGGCCTACGACGACCCCGAGGAACTGGGCCCGCGCGCCAACGACACCGAGTACGGCCTGGCCGCCGCCGTATGGACCAAGGACCTCACAACCGCCCACCGAATGGCGGCGGACATCAGGGCCGGCGCCGTCTTCGTCAACATGCCACCGGTCCCGGACAGCGCTGCGCCCTGGGGCGGCTTCAAGGCGAGCGGCTGGGGCCGGGAGATGGGCAAGTACGCGCTGGACGCGTATACGGAGGTCAAGGGGGTGTGGATGCACTTGGGGTGACGCCTTGGCCGCCCGACGGCTCGCGGCCGCCGCCCGTCGATGACTCCGATGGATGGGGAAGACGCCGAGCACGGTGACGGCACCGCCGCTCAGCGCGAGGGGGCGGGCGCTTCGAAGAGCCAGACGAAGGAGCCGGCGAGCGGGAGGGTCGGTACGAGGGGACGCGACGGCGTACCCCCAGAGCACGAAGCCGCAGCCGCCACAGGTGAGCCTCCTCCGACAAGCGGCGGAAGCCTTGCAGCCCACCCGCCGCTTCCTGGCCCCGCCCCCGGACCCATCAGCCTCGAACCCCGCTCACCGCATCCGCTACCCTGTCAGTGGTCGAAACGGCCCCCGCGTGCCCACCACACGGCCCGTCCGCCCGCCTCCGTAGCTCAGGGGATAGAGCACCGCTCTCCTAAAGCGGGTGTCGCAGGTTCGAATCCTGCCGGGGGCACCGCACAGCAAGTCGCTGACCTGGGGTTTCTACCCCAGAGAGGTGCCTTACCCGGCCTCGGACGACTCGTCCGAGGCCGTTTGCGTGAGCGATGCGTGAGCGGACGGGATGCCAGGCCCCGGTATTTTCCCCGACGCGTCAGCCCCATCCGGTACGGGCTCAGCCGCCCCATCGGGCTCGGGCCTCGCTTCGGGGGCGTTGCTTCCGGAGACGGTGCATGCGCGCGGTACAAGGTCGGCAGCGGCCTCGACGATCGCCAAGGTCTGCTTCGGGTAGCAGACGTGTGTACGTGTCCGACGTGATGGTGACCGAGCCGTCCACCACCAACTGCTTGGCGACGGTAATCAGCCCGGCGTCCAGCAGGGCGTCGATCCACCGCTGCCCGCACGCCTCGCCGCGCCGCAGACCGCGGAACGCGACCAGGCGGAAGCGTGCGTACAAGCGGTGCCCCGCAACGTGGTCGAGGAAGAGACCGGTGTGCTCCGGCGTCCAGACCATCACCGGCGACGGTTTCTCGCCGGTGCGCTTCCAGTGGAGGATGCGCTCCTCGGTCCACACCAGCGCCTTGGGGCGCTTGCCCGCCTCCAACTCGACGTGAGCAGCCAGCTTGAAGGTGATCAGTTGCTGAGAGGTCTCGGCGTTCAACGTGGAACGGATACGCTGGGGCGTCGCCGGAGCGACGATGCGGCGGTACGGCCCCATTACGGCGATGGCGGTTTTCATCACCTTGCGGCGGGGCGCGATACTCGCGCCCGTTCCAGGGGATCTGAGAAAGATCCTCGAACGCCTTGCGCCGTGTGGCGTTGGCCGCGGTGATGGCGTCGAACATCTCCGTCAGATGTGCGACCCATAACCGGTCGAGTCGCAGGTATCCGATCACCGCTTTGAGATGGACGCGGATGTTGCTCTCGTCGCGGCTCATGGCACTCTGCCGCCCCTTCTTGCCGCCGAGTCTGGAGGGGCCTGGCGGCACTTTGCCCAGGGGACCGCTCAAGGTAACCACGAGCCCTCAAAGGCTGAGGTATACGCAACACCTCAGCATGCGAGCCCACCAATCCGAATCCCATCGCGATCGCGTCATGGTGCTGCCACACTCGCGCCTATGAGCGACGACAGCGCCAAGAGGCTTGACGGGGGCATCGGCACCCACGTCATCGCGATCACCTACGAAGTGATGGACTGGGCGGCGGAAGCGCTGTCGGTGCACGTACCGGCGGACGACCTGAAGAAGTTGAAGCTGGCCGCGGGCGAACATCTCGCGGCGATGCTGACGACCACCTATCTCGGCATCGTGCCTGTTGCCGTAGACATCCACGGCGGCGTGGACCTGGTCTACCGCGTGGCGGACTCGAACTGCGACGCGCTGTCGTCGCTACTCGGCCGAAACGGTGTCGAGTTCGCCGACTTCGAGGTGAAGTCGATACCTGGTGGCTTCCGCGAGCACGACGCAGCGGTCTCTCGGGCACTGAAGCGAGGTGAAGAGCCCGGCGCTCATTCGGCGATGTTCGTGTCAGCGAACGATGTCGTCGAGGCGGCCCAGTCGATGATCGCCAAGGCCGCGAAGCAGTTGCGGGACAAGTCCTCGCCGGACAGGGCGCGGGTGGGGTTCATCGTGTCCCATTTTTTCGACCGGCCCTACGTGGAATATCTCGATCCGATGATCGCTCACACCCTGACTGCCCCGATGCTGCCAGACGAGATCGACGCAATGTGGGTGTACTTCGCGCCCTCGCACCTGGTGGTGTGGTCAGCTGTAGAGCAGCGCTGGACGCAGCTTCTTCTCGGCAGTTTTAGGGAGGATGGGGCGGCCCCGGAGGTCGACTTCGGCATGGAGCTGCTGCAGCACTACGAGGGGCTGTTCCTGGAGCGGGCGGGGGTCGACAGGCCCTCGCCCTTCTTCTACGGCCTTGGGGCTGGCGGGCTCCCGTCCACTGCTGACGCAGAGTGACGGCGACCCGCATCTGTCCGGAACACGCGACACCTCAGCATGCGAGTTCACCAATCCCAAGGCCGACCATCACCATGCAGGATGGTGGGCTCCTCACGGTCGTGGTGGATGACGGCCTCTCAGCGCTTGCCGGCAAGTCGAGGACGGCAATGAGACGGGACGGCATCCCAGTCGTTAGGAGTTCCTCCGGGCCTGTCTCGGTGAGGACGGAACCACTGCTCACGTGGTGAAGCCCGGCAAGGGCGAGGACACAGCAATTTTGCTGGCCCGGGTCCTCGCCGACGTCGACGCTAAGCACCGGCTCATGCGCTAGGGGGAGTATCCGAGGCGGGCAGAGGACAGGGACTCCGCCCACTTTTAGAGATAGCCCCTTGCCTCACACGTCACAATTTCCGGATGGATGCAGCACTTACCGGACTCATCGGCGCGCTCGGCGGCGGCACCATCGGTGCTGGCGGCGCCTGGGGTGCCGCCATCATCGCCTTCAAGGGCGCGCGCTATCAGGCCGACAAACAGGCCCGGAGCGCCAGGGAGCAGTGGCTGTGGCAACTCAGGCGAGAACCTTACGCCGAGTTCGTGCGAGCCACTCGCGCTGCCGCCCGGCACGAAGTAAGCCTTTGGAGGGCGGGAAGCGACCTGCCCCGCCTTCACAGAGAGGTGGAACGCAACCCAGAGCATCGAGAGGCATTGGCCAAAGCTGCGGCAGATCTAGAACTTATTGCTCCGCGTACCGTCATGGATCTCGCCGAGGGACTCGTCGACGCCATCAGCATGCGTCTCGGCGTAGCAACGCTATGGGTTCAGGAACACTCAGGAGAACCGTACGAGACAGATCCGCCCCACTTTGCACGTGAACGCGTGATCAACGAATTCGTCACCCTAGCTCGCCTGGACCTCCAAGGCTTCGCGGCCAACGTAGGGCCCTGGCCCGTCGATTGAAGCGTCCCCTGCAACGCCTCGGACGAGGCGCCGCTCGGTGGTTGCTCACCGAGCGGCACTGCCCCGCCTCAGCAGTACGTACGCCGTACACGTGAGGCCAAGTACGGCGGGGATACTGAGGGAAAGAGGGAGGATGCACCTTCCCAAGCCAACCAGCCCTTTTGTCGCATTTCTGCTGTTCAAGCTCTTGAACCGAACGCCCTAAAGTGGGTTTCGCAGGTTCGAATCCTGCCGGAGGCACCATGCATCACCGCCCTGACCTGGGGCTCACCCCGGGGAGAGGAGCCCTACCCGGCCTCGGACTCGTCGTCCGGGACCGTTTGCGTGAGCAATGCGTGAGTGGAGGGAGTACCGGGTCCCGGTATTCCTCCGCCCGCATCGGCATCGTCCGGCACATTCACCTCTACCGCCTCGGCCTCGACTTCCGGCGCGTCGTTCTCTGAGGCGGCGCGGGCGCGCGGCACGAGCCGGGCCGCGGCCTCGGCGATCGCCAGGTCCGCCTCGGGGAGCAGGCTCGTGTATGTGTCGGCCGTAATGGTGATCGAGGAGTGGCCGAGCATCTCCTGGATGTCCTTCAGGTCGGCACCGGCCGCGTGGGCCAGGGTCGCCGCGCCGTGGCGGAGGTCATGGAGCCGGACCGGTGGGAGGCCGATCTCCTCGTACAGCTCGATGAACCGCCGTGTGACGTTGGCGGGGTGGAGCATCTCGCCGTTCTCCTTGGCGAAGACACGGCCGGTCTCCACCCAGGCGCTCCCCCATTCCTCTCGTTCCCTGTCCTGCTGGGCGCGGTGCCGCTTGAGAGTCTGGACCGTGTCGGAGTCGAGCGCGATGGTGCGAGCTCCGGCGTCGGTCTTGGGGTCGTCCTCGTACACCTCCCAGCCGTCCACGACGAGTTGCTTGGCCACGGTGATGAGGCCGGCATCGAGATTGGTGTCGGTCCACTTCTGCCCGCACGCTTCACCTCGTCGCAGGCCGCGGAAAGCGATCAGGTGGAACAGCGCATACAGGCGGTCCTCTGCGGCGTGGTCGAGGAAGAGACCGGTGTGCTCCGGCGTCCAGACCATCACCGGCGAGGGCTTCTCGCCTGTGCGCTTCCAGTGGAGCATGCGCTCGTCCGTCCACACGAGAGCCTTGGGGCGCTTGCCCGCCTCCAGCTCGACGTGGGCCGCCGGGTTGAAGGTGATGAGCTGCTGGGCGATCGCGGCGTTCAGCGCGGCGCGCAGGGTGGAGCGGACGCGCTGGCGGGTAGCCGGGCCCACGATGCGGCGGTAGGGCTCCATCTCTGCGATGGCCGCCTTCATCGCCTTGCGGCGGGCGCGATGCTCTCGGCCCTTCCAGGGGATCTGGGCCAGGTCCTCGAACGCCTTGCGCCGTGCGACGTTGCCTTCGGCGATCTCGACGTTGGCCTCGGCGATGGCCTCGAACATCTCCGAGAGGTGGGCGACCCGAAGGCGGTCGAGCCGCAGGTGCCCGATCCGGGGTCGCAGGTGCACCCGGATGTTGCTCTCGTCGCGACTGATGGCGCTCTGCCGCCCCTTCTTGCCCGCCAGCCACATGTCCAGCCAGTCACCAACGGTGATTCGGCTGGTCAGGTCGAGGCCGTGGCTGAGACGCCTGCGGGTCGAGTCGATGTCCGGCAGCGGCGCCTTCTCCTCGGCCACCTTCTCCAGCAGCTCCGCGATCTGCCCCAGCCCCTCGACGTCGTCGGAGTCGGCGAGACCGAGGAGCGCGCGGACGTGGTCGAGGTCGGCCTGGGCGGCTTTGAGGCTGTCGTAGCCTGCGCGGCTGAAGGAGCGGCGGGTGCCGTCTTCGCGTGGCGGGAGCTCCTGGCGTACGGAGTACGTGCCGTGCTTCCGGTTGGTGAGCTTGGGGCACTTCTTGCCGAGTGGTTTGCCGGTGTGGGGGTCGCGGCAGTAGCAGCGGCGGTGGGTGGAGCCCTTCAAAGGCGGTCCTCCGGTGTGGTGGTGGTGTCGTCCTCTGGCGGGTCGACGTCGGCCAGTGCGGGTGGGAGGTCGGGCGGGGTGGCTCCGTCGTCGCGGAGGTCCCGGCGGAGGTAGCGGAGGTGGTACTTGGCGGAGATGGCCTGGTCTGCGTATTTGGTGCGCCTGTGCTCGGCTTCTTCCCGCTGGGCGGGGCTGGTCGCCGCTTCGGCCGTGAACCGGGCCCGGTCGACTTCTTCGAGTGCGGCCAGGGCGGTGCGTACGAGGTCGGTGTGGGTCTCGAAGTCGGGTACCAGGCCCGCGTCGTACCCGGACACTTCCTGCTCGCCGGTGAAGCGCCGCAGGGCGTCCCAGGTGGGCACGAGGTCCTGGAACGGCAGCTCCTGGGTCGTCTCGACGTAGCCGACCGGGAAGATGAGGCTGGCCGGGTACGTCTCCAGGGCGGCGGCCAGGACCATGACGTCCACCAGCGGGAG